>JAFGJF010000385.1 GCA_016929205.1 Anaerolineae bacterium | reverse complement strand
GTAGGGTGCTTGCCCTACAAGGTAGGGTGCTTGCCCTACAAGGTAGGGTGCTTGCCCTACACAGTAGGGGGCTTGCCTTACAAGCCATAAAAAATCCTGTATTGACAAGCTGGGAGGAAGAAAAATGACGCGTGTTTCGTTTCAAGGTGTTGCCGGAGCTTATTCCGAAGAAGCGGTGCGCCAATTCTTTGGCGGCCAGGTCGAGCCCGTGCCCTGCCACACCTTTAAGGATTTGTTTGTCACCGTTGAGCGGGGCGATGCGGATTATAGCATGCTGCCCGTCGAAAATTCGACCGCCGGTTCAGTGGTCCATTCTTACGAGTTGTTGATGGAGCACGATCTGCGTGTGCGCGCCGAGGTTATCTTTCGTGTCCAGCACATGCTGCTGGCGGTGCCGGGCACCCAACTTGGCGACCTCGAGCGCGTCAAGTCGCACCCTCAGGCGTTGGCGCAGTGCGAGCGCTACCTGGCCCGCCGAAAGCTGCTGGCCGTGCCGGCCTTTGACACGGCTGGCAGCGCGCGTGACCTGGCTGAAAATCCCGAACCGGCAACCGGAGCCATCGCCAGCGCTCTGGCTGCCGAACTGTACGGCCTTGAGATTTTGGAGTCCCACATCGAAGATCTACGTTTCAACTATACGCGTTTTTTCGTTCTCGGCCTGGACGATCCCCCTCGTTCGCAGCGCAGCAAGACGTCGCTTGTCTTTACCACACGCCACCAGCCGGGTGCGCTGTACGACAGCCTGGGCGAATTTGCGCAGCGCCACATCAACCTGACCAAGATCGAATCGCGCCCGCGTGGCAACCGCCCGTGGCAGTACCTGTTTTATCTCGACTTTGACGGGCACTGGCAGGACCCCGAGTGCGAAGCGGCACTGATGGGGTTGCTGCGCCGCTCGTCGTTTGTCAAACTACTCGGCTCTTATCCCGCGGCAATGACGCCCTATGAAGACGACGCCCTGTAGCGGCGGGCCCTGGTTGCAGGCGTAAACGTTTTTCATTGGCCTGAACTCTGTTCATCAAACTGGCAACAACCGATCCCCCGGCGACGATGCCCCAGAACAACGACGTCCGACAACTGAAAATCGTTGGTGCATTTTGGATGTTCGTCCTTTTTAAGGACGAATCCTGTAAATCGTGTATCTCTCTAAGGAGGCTTTACGATGACAAACAAGATCAATGGTCGCCAGGATAGCCCGGCGCGGCGTTGGGTGGGCTACCGGCCCGAGATCAAAGTGCTGGACTGTACCATTCGTGACGGTGGTTTGATGAACGACCACGGCTTTGATGAACCCATCGTCAAGGCCGTCTATTCAGCCTGCGTCGAGGCCGGCATCGACTATATAGAGTTGGGCTACAAGGCCTCGGCCAAAATCTTTAGCAGAACCGAGTTCGGCCCGTACAAGTTTTGTACTGAACAAGACCTGCGGCACATCGTGGGTGATAATGAAACCGATCTCAAGCTCTCGGTGATGGCCGACGCCGAGCGCACCGACTATCACACCGACATTCTGCCGCGCGACCAGAGCGTGCTCGACATGATCCGCGTCGCCACTTATATCCACCAGATCCCTACCGCACTGGATATGGTCCAGGACGCGCACGAAAAGGGCTACGAGGTGTGTATCAACCTGATGGCCGTCTCTACCGTGCCCGAGTACGAGCTGGACCAGGCGCTGGAGGCGATGGCCGAATCGAAAACAGACGCGATCTATTTGGTCGACAGTTTTGGCAGTTTTTACAGCGAACAGATCGGTTACCTGATGCACAAGTATCTTAATTATGCCGAGTCGACAGGCAAGACGGTGGGCATCCACACGCATAACAACCAGCAACTGGCTTATGCCAATACGATCGAGGCCATCGTCCTGGGGGCCAACCTGATTGACGGCAGCATGGCCGGGTTGGGGCGGGGCGCGGGCAACTGCTCGCTGGAGCTGCTGCTCGGATTCTTGCACAATCCCAAGTTTCGCTTGCGCCCGGTGCTCAAGTGCATTCAGGAGCACATCGAACCGTTGCGCAAAGAGTTGCTGTGGGGTCCCGACATTCCGTACATGATCACCGGTCTGCTGAACCAGCATCCTCGCTCGGCCATGCAGTTCAATGCCGGCGGCGACCGCGGCGACATTGTTAAATTCTTTGATCTGATGGTCGAAGAGGAATAGGACAATTATGATTATCGTGATGCACAAGAGTGCGACATCGCACCAGATTTCGAATGTGATCGCTCGCGTCGAACGATCGGGGCGGCAGGTTTATCTTTCCGAAGGCGAAGAACGGACGATCGTCGGCGTCGTGGGTGACGGCCGCCCGCTCGATCGTGAGCAGTTCGAACGTCTCGACGGCGTGGACAAGATCGTGCCCATTCTCAGCCCATTCAAGCTTGCCAGCCGCGATTTTCGCCCCCAAGATACGCTTGTGCGCCTGGATGGGACACATGCCGGTGGCGAACAGGTGATCGTGATCGCCGGGCCGTGTGCCGTTGAAAACCGCGAACAGCTCCTGGCGGCGGCGCACGCTGTCAAGGCTGCCGGTGCCACCGTCCTGCGCGGCGGTGCGTTCAAGCCGCGCACCTCGCCTTACAGCTTTCAGGGAATGGGACTGGAGGGGCTGAAACTGCTGGCCGAAGCGCGTCAAGAGACCGGTTTGCTTGTCGTGACCGAGGTCATTTCGCCGGAAAAGGTGCCGTTGGTCTCGACCTATGCCGATATCTTGCAGGTTGGAGCGCGCAACATGCAAAATTATGCCTTGCTGCACGCGGTCGGCCAGGCGCAAAAGCCGGTGATCCTCAAACGGGGCATGATGTCGACCATGGAAGAGCTGTTGATGTCGGCCGAGTACATTCTGTCGCACGGCAACGACCGGGTGATTCTGTGCGAGCGCGGCATTCGCACCTTTGAAACCTATACCCGCAACACGCTCGACATTAACGCCGTGCCGCTGCTCAAACAGCTTTCGCACCTGCCGGTGTTTGTTGATCCCAGCCACGGCACGGGCAAGTGGGACCTGGTCGCACCGGTTGCCAAGGCGGCGGTCGCCGCCGGCGCGGACGGGCTGATGATCGAGGTACATCCCCATCCAGAAGAAGCCATGTCCGACGGCGGGCAGTCGCTCAAGCCGGAACGGTTTGCGGCGCTGATGGATGAACTGCGCGCCGTCGCCAGCGCAGTGGGGAGGACACTATGACGTCCTCCACTCAAGAACCGCACTTTGACGTCCGCGTTCAGTCGCTCAGCGAGGCGCAGGTCGCCATCGTTGGCCTGGGGCTGATGGGCGGCTCGCTGGCCGGGGCGCTGCATGGCAAGTGCAAGTCGGTGATCGGCATCGCCCGCCGGCAAGAGACGGTGCAACAAGCGCTCGCGCTCGGTTTTGTCGATCGCGGCACGTCCGACCTCGAGCAGGGCGTGCGCGACGCCGATATTGTCGTCCTGGCCACGCCAGTGCGCGTCATTATCAATCAAGTGGCTGAGATTGGGCCGCTGCTGCCGGATGGCTGCCTGCTTATGGACATGGGCAGCACCAAGGCTGACATCGTCGCCGCCATGGCCAAACTACCGCCGCACGTGCAGCCACTCGGTGGGCATCCGATGTGCGGCAAGGAAGTGTCGGGCATCGAGGTAGCCGATCCAGCGTTGTACCGGGCGCGCACCTTTATCCTGTCCTCGCTGCCACGCACCTCGCCCAGGGCGCTGGCCTTGGGCAAAGAGTTGGCCCGCGCCGTTGGCGCGCAGCCGCTGCTGATCGAGGCCGCGCGCCAGGACTATCTCACCGCGGCCGTCAGCCACCTGCCGTACATGCTGGCCTGCGCCCTGGTTACGACCTGTGATGCGACCGTCTCTGCCGACCCTTTGGTGTGGGAGATCGTTGCCGGCGGCTTTCGTGATACATCCCGCGTGGCTGGCAGCGATGTGTCGATGATGCTCGATATCCTGCTCACCAATCGCGGCGAGGTGGTCAATGCCGTGGCCGAATGTGCGGCGCACCTGCAAAGCCTGGCCCAACTCATAGCCGAAAGCGACGAAGACACATTGCGCAAACGCCTGACCAAGATCAGGGAAACACGGAAAGAGATGTTCCCATGACTGCATTGACCATTCGAAAACAAGCGGCTCTGCACGGGCGGGTGTGCGTGCCCGGTGACAAATCGATCTCGCACCGTGCGTTGTTGCTCGGCGCGCTGGCTGATGGCGACAGCCGCGTGCGCAACTTTTTGCCTTCGGGCGACTGCCGGGCGACGCTCGATGTCTTGCGCGCGCTGGGCGTCGAGATCGAGCGGTATGGCGACACCATGTTGACCGTGCATGGACGTGGATTGAGAGGCTTGCGCCCTCCTCCCGGCGGTTCGCTCGACTGCGTCCGCTCCGGGACGACGATGCGTCT
>JAFGJF010000384.1 GCA_016929205.1 Anaerolineae bacterium | reverse complement strand
GGGCGCGACGTTAAACGTTGGCAGATTGACTTTGCAGACCAGTATTTGATCAAAATCGAGTCTTCGGAAAATAGACAGCACCCCTGGTCCGGCAAATCGGAGCAAGAAGCCGAAAGAATCTTTGAGCAAACGTACCCCGCAATTTATGCACGTTTCCAAACCTATAGAGACAAGCTTCGAAGGCGTTGCGACCAGGGACATTGTTTTTGGGAACTGCGGTCGTGCGCTTATTGGGATGAATTTGAACAACCCAAAATTGTATACCCCGATATTGCACAGAGAGCTGAATTTAGCTTTGATGATCAAGGCTACCATTTGGTAAATACACTCTATCTTATGCCGACTAGACAGAAATGGCTGCTTGGATTATTGAACAGCAAACCAGTCTATTGGTTCTACAACAAGACAAGCACACAAATTCGGGGAGGCTTTGTCAGGTTTATTGCACAGTATGTTTCGCGAATTCCCATACCGGAGACCACAAGAACCCACACTATAGAAGCCCTTGTGGAAGAAATTCTACATCTCAAGCGCGTTACGCCTGCCGCTGATGTATCAGCACTGGAACGAGAAATCGATCAGCAGGTCTACAAGCTGTACGGCCTCACCCCGGATGAGATCGCCATTATTGAAGCAGAAACGGCGTAAACAGACGGAGGTCATTGGCAATTTCGCTAAACCGGGAAAGCATATTCTCAAGGAGTCAAAAAATGACCAAACATGATTTCACCGCCCTCTATGAGCGCTATCCCGCGATCGTTGCCGGCATGCCGGACACATTCAACAGCCACCAGTTTATCCTGGAACTGGCCCACCAGAACCAGGTCCTTTACATCGAAGCATTGTATGCCTACCGGGATTCGCTCCACCGCGGCGAACCAACACCGTTCAGAGCCGTGCATCAAATCCTCTCCCAACACCTGGCCGATTGCCCCGATCTGGTGGAGCGCATCGGCGATGCAGACAGCCACGACATCTTTGGGCAGCCAAACGGCTGTGCCGAGTGGCGAAGGATTTAGCAAGCGATGGAACCACGAGGCCCTTACACCTACACCCTCGACATAGCCGGATCAACCTATTCAGTCATCCATTCGGACGGCACGCGGCACTTTGTGGACCCGGTGACGCACCGCAACGCCAAGCTCTACGTGATCGCCAAAGACAAAGAGCCGCTGTACATCGGACAGACCGTACAAGCGATGAGCACGCGATTGCGCCAGGGATTCCGGGCAGATGGCGCATCTGGCTATCACGGCTATCCCTGGAAATCGCACGCGGACATGTTGGGTCTGCATCCGTTGGTGGGGTTTGGTATGTTTGCCGTGGATTGGATGCTATTTGGAGCAGAAAGCGGCACCCTGGCGATGAGCTGGCCCATTTCAATCGGGGTGGCTGCCGCGCTGACCATCCCGAGCATCCTGATCCAAAAGTATGGTTTCAAGGATGACTGGGGATTGGCCGTTGGCAAGGGGTTGATGGTCGGCGTCCTGACGGCGATTCCGACTGCGCTGCCATCTATTGTCCCGCTTGCTGGCGGCATGATGGGAGCGGTAGCCCTGCTGTCGGGCAACAAAAATCCTGGTTGAACATACATACGTGCCCGTCGAACTGTTCAAATCCGAGACACAGCATGCCATTATACATAAAGTATTGAGCGCGATTAGGAAATCCCGACTCCGACAACTGCCGGAACAGAATGACGACATGGAGAGACTGGTGTGTTGAACTGGTCGGATGGTTGACTGAGTGGCATAACAAGAGTATAATGATTGCAGGTTGGATACGATTTTCTGGAGCGCAAGATGTACGAAAGCATTGCCCCCAAGCTACAACTATCGCCTCAAGAGTTGGAACAGGCCAGCTTGCGGCTGTTCTTGAACCACAAGCTGCGTTTGATCGAATCGCAGCTTCTGGGACTGGCTCACAAGTACGGCGTGCAGACGGTTGCCGAACTCGACGAACTGATCGAGAGCGGGCAAATCCACGAGGCCGAGGCTTTTGAGGACTATTTTGAATTCGATCACCTTGAAGCCGAGCGAGGTGTGTTGCTGGACTCATTGAAGGAATTGACTTGAGTTCACTCGCTCAACTCCGCCGTATCGCCGAGGTCGAATTTGCCGCCATTGTGGTGCAGACCGATGTTCTGGGAGCCAAGTTGCGTATATTGCTGACGGATACCAGCTATGTGGACGTGTGGGTTTCTCGCACGTTGAGCGGGCGATTCGGTTTTCATTGGGAACGGTGGCATCTTGACGGGCACATCTACCGTTACGACAACTTTGCCGATACCAACTGGTCCAGTGTGACAACCTTTCCTGCTCACTTTCACGATGGCGATCAAGACAATGTAGTTGCTGCCCCTTTTGGCGCAACTCCTGAGCAAGGTTTTCGGGAGTTTATGCTCTTTGTACAGAGACAGATAAACCCCTGAGAACAGCCCTTGCTCAATCAACTGATTGCAGCCGGCTGTTTCGGTTCGCACTCCGCGTCGCCGGCATCGACCAGGGCGTACCAGGCCCACATATTGACCAAGATCTGGCTCATATGCGCGTCCGGGCATACAGTGCATCGTCGTGGTTGCGGGCCGTGGGCTGTCCTGCCGGGCC
>JAFGJF010000047.1 GCA_016929205.1 Anaerolineae bacterium | reverse complement strand
TTGGGTTCATTATAGACGAAATCCCGACTTCTCACAATGGGAAGATAGTACCGACACAAGGATATCACAGAGTTTGGATCTTGTCCAGTGGGGGGGATGGGGGGATGGGGGAATAGCGCAGCAATTAACATTCCGGCATGGCTAGGTGTGGTGGTTTGCCTCAATCCGGTGCTAATTGCAGAGGATCGTGTAATGAGCTGCTGGCTGTAGTAGTGCCATTTTGAAGCATAATTGTTGCGCTATCTCCTAGCGATCGATTCTTGACAAGTTGGGCAGGATGTTATATCCTGGATTCAAGCGCAGCTGTTTGCGCAGAATGGAAAGGACAGCAATGCTGGTCAGCAAGCAAATGTCTGATGATTCGAGGTAGAGATGAACGACGAACGCCAACGTATGCTAGACTTGATCGAACAGATCCGTTATCACAACTATCGTTACCACGTGCTGGACGATCCGGTGATCGGCGACCGGCAGTATGATGCGCTGCTGCGCGAGCTGCAAGAGATCGAGGCCGCGCATCCCGATTGGGTGCTGCCCGACTCGCCAGCGCGCCGGGTGGGAGGCACGCCGCTTGAGGGCTTTGAGAAGGTGCGCCACCCGCGGCCAATCCTCAGCCTGGCCAACGCTTTTAACGGTGATGAGGTGCGGGCCTGGGTGGAGCGGATTGCCAAATTGCTGCCGGAGGGGATGACGACGGAGGATCTGGCCTTTACCGTCGAACCCAAGTTCGATGGGTTAACGGTGGTGCTGGATTACGAGGATGGGCTGCTGGTGCGGGGCGCGACGCGCGGCGATGGTGAGGTGGGCGAGGACATTATCTCGAATCTGCGCACGATCCCCAGCATCCCACTGCGCATCCCGGTCGCCAGGGGTGGGCCGCCGGCGCCGGCGCGGCTGGTGGTGCGCGGCGAGGCGTATATGCCGCTGGACAAGTTTGAGGTATTTAACGCCAGGCTGGCGGAAGAAGAGGCGGCTGGTGTAAAGGGAGCCAAGCCTTTTGCCAATCCACGCAACGCGGCGGCCGGGTCACTGCGCCAGCTCGATCCGCGTCTGACTGCACAGCGCCCGCTGGATGTTTTTTGCTACGCCGTGGTCGACGCCGAGGGGGTGTCATTCGAGACGCAGTGGGGCTCGCTGAATTACCTGAAAGCGATGGGGTTTCATGTCAGCGGCGAGATCGACCATTTTGAGGACATCGAGGACGTGATACGATACTGCGAGCAGTGGATGGAAAAACGGAACACGCTCAATTATGAGGTGGATGGGGTGGTGATCAAGGTCGATGATCTGGCTATGCAAGATTTGTTGGGCGTGGTGGGCAAAGATCCGCGCGGGGCAATCGCGCTCAAGTTCCCGGCCCGCGAAGCGACGACGCGGCTGCTCGATGTGGTGATCAACGTGGGGCGCACGGGCACATTGGCCCCAGCAGCGGTGCTCGAAGCGGTCGAGGTCGGCGGGATCACGGTGCAAAACGCGACGCTGCACAATTTTGAGGATATTGCCCGCAAGGATATCCGCATCGGTGATATGGTGCGGATCAAGCGCGCCGGCGATGTGATCCCCTATGTGATCGGGCCGATTGTCGATCTGCGGGACGGCAGCGAAACAGTTGTTAGCCTGCCCACTCACTGTCCGTCCTGTGGTGAGACCGTAGCCAAGGTCGAGGACGAGGTGGCGGTGTACTGTCTCAACCCGATGTGTCCCGCTCAGTTGGTGCGGCGGGTCGAGTACTGGGTGTCGAGGGGCACGATGGATATCGTCGGGCTGGGCACACGGATCGTTGAGCAGTTGGTGAATGAAAAGCTAGTGGGCGACGTGGCCGATTTGTACGCGTTGACGGTCGAGCAGCTGTTGCCGCTGGAGGGGTTTGCCCAGAAAAAGGCACAAAACCTGGTCGACGCCATCCAGAACTCGAAAGCGCAGCCGTTTAGCCGCGTGTTGGCTGCGCTGGGCATCCAGGGAGTCGGCGTGACGGTCGCCCAACTGCTGGTGGACACTTTTCCCTCAGTCGATGCACTGGCCTTGGCGTCAACGGAAGAGATCGAGGCGATCCACGGCATGGGCGAACACACGGCAAGGAGCATCGTGCAGTGGTTTGGCAACGAACGCAACCGGCAGCTGGTTGGCAAACTCAAAGCGGCGGGGCTCAGACTGGCCGTAGAGCGGGCGGCCGAGGACGAATCGAATGAGACTGTCGCTCTGCCGTTGGAGGGCAAATTGTTCGTGATCACAGGCACGCTGCCCACGCTCAGCCGCGACGAAGCTACGGCATTGATCCAGGCGCACGGTGGCAAGGTGACCGGCTCTGTGTCGGGCAAGACTGATTATTTGTTGTGTGGTGAGAAAGCGGGCAGTAAGTTGACAAAGGCGCAGCAGTTGGGAGTTCTGGTGATCGACGAAGCGTCGTTGCGCAAGATGATTTTATAGGAGCACATGATATGGCACAATCTCCTCCCTGTCCTTATTGTGGTGGCACAGCCTACCGGCGCGTGGACAAAAGCGTATTGGTGTGTGCCGCCTGCAAACACGCATTTGATATCCAGCACGACGTATGCCGGGCCTGCGGGCAGCTGAACAAGAGCGAGGCGACGGCTTGTGCTGCCTGCCAGGCAACGCTGGCCCGAGATACGGTCGACCAGATTATCAGCGCACGGATCAAGTCCCAAACGCAGTGGAAAGAAGACCGGCTCGAAACGACGCGGGAGCAAAAAAAGCAAGAGGCGGAAGCGTCGGAGCGACGGATGGAGGCGTTCTGGGCCGAAGAAAAGGCGCACAAAGAAGAGATCGCGCGCAGGATGGCCGAAAAACGAGAGCGGGAAAAAAAGACGCTAATCGTCGTGGTCGTGGTCGCCGTCGTAGTCGTGATCGTCCTGATCGCTGCGGCGATCCTTGTTGCAATGATCTAGCAGGGGGTCCGATGGGTCTTTTGGTCGCGCTTGTCTTGATCCAGTTTGTGGTCACGACCGTGCTTTCGGTCTTGAATGTGTCCCATCTTGGGCGGATGGCCAAGCATCCGCCGGGCGAATGGGCCGATCAACTCGATTTTAGCCAGTTTCCCAAGATGGTTGCCTATACGGTGGCCAAAAGCCGCCTGGGCCATGTTTCCCGGCTGGTCGAGTTGGCATTCACCCTGGCAGTGTTGCTGTCGGGTGCAATCAGTATCGTGTCGCGCTGGGCGAGCGCGCTGCCTGTGGCCCGGGGCTGGCAGGGTTTGGTCGTGCTGGGCTCATTTGCCGTGCTATTCTACCTGGTGGACGTGCCGTTCGATCTCTTGTCCCAATTTGGCGTCGAGAAACGATTTGGTTTTAGCACGATCTCGGTCAAAACCTGGCTGGCCGACCAACTCAAGTCGCTTCTGATCACAGCAATCTTGGGTCTGCTGCTGGGTGGTGGACTGCTGTTCTTGATCGGCTGGTTGGGACAGTGGTGGTGGGTTCCAGCATGGGTGTTGTTTAGCCTGTTTCAAGTGTTGATGATGCTTGTGGTCCCGGTGTTGATTTTGCCTTTATTTAACAAGTTTGAGCCGCTGCAGGATGCTGAACTGGGGGAGCAAATCATAGCTTTGGCGCGCGAGGCGCACTTTCCCTTGAGCGGTGTGTTCCAGATCGATGCTTCGCGGCGCAGCACACACTCGAACGCCTATTTCACCGGGATCGGCAAGGCGAGGCGCATCGCCCTGTTTGACACCTTGATCGAGCAGCATACACGAGAAGAGATCCTGGCGGTGATGGCTCACGAGATCGGTCATTGGAAGCTGCGGCACGTGCTCAGGATGCTGGTGTCCGCTATCGTTGCCTCGGGTGCGAGCATGGCTGTGGTGGCCTTGTTGCTGGACATCCCCTGGCTGTATCAGGTGCTGGGCAACGCCGATCTGTATGCGAAAATGGGTGTGGTGGGCCCTGTTGCTGCAGCCGGTCTGTTCCTGGTCGGGATTCTGCTGTCACCCCTGGGGTTGATCCTGTCCCCGCTGACGAGCTGGTTCTCGCGGCGTTACGAGTATCAAGCGGATGCGTTCTCGCTTTCGCTCTATCGGCACGCCACGGCGCTGGAGCGTGGACTGATTCGATTGAATGAAAAGAACCTGAGCAACCTCTTTCCGCATCCGTGGGTCGTCATTTTCTATTATTCGCATCCACCGCTTTTTGACCGCGTTGCTGCCATTCGCGTCCAGGTGGCGGCACAGGATGCGGCAGGCAGCACGACATAGACAGACGAACCCCCGCCGGAAACATCTCCAGCGGGGGTGTGTATGCGCGTTTGCATCAGGCCGAGGGCATAACCCGCTTTCCAGCTTCTAGGGACTAGCCCGGTTCTTAAAGACGGCAGGCAAGAAGAGGCGATCGGTGCGGCCAAGCAACGCAAACTTGGCCAAATGACATAGTCCAATCTGGAACTGGTTGTCGATGAGATCGTGATTGTACGTCGAACTTGGATCGCAGGTCAGCGTTGCTGTCATCCACGATCCACTATTCCACTTGTACATCATCAGTGTGTTTTCTTGCATTGCCCATACGTTGGCGTCGCCATAATCGATCGTCACTGTCATAGCGTCTGAAAAGGTGGTGATCGGTGCGCCATCTGATACGCGTTGTGCCTGAATGGTAAACGCGTGGCCAACGTTTTTGTGGGTGATCGGCATAGTGCCGACGTCGGTTAGAGCCAGGGTAACGGTGATTGTTTCTGCGACGATGCCACTCGGAAAAGACACTGTCGTCGTGGTATTGTGTGCTGCCGAGATGGTGCCGCCTGTGGGCGGGATGGTTTTGACTACGGGTGTTGGCATTGGCGCCGGTGTCGGCGTTGGGGTGGGCGTCGGTTCGCCAGATCCGATCATCCAGCCTATGTCTTTGAATACGCCCTTGACAATAGGACCTGGATCATAGTTCGTATCCCCGTTTAGCAGAACGTATACCATGAGTGAATTTTCGTTGGGCGAGCGATACGTTTGATAGTCCAGGTGATACAGGCTGGATCCTGGTTCCCACGTGGAAGGTGCATACAATTTCACCGGGAATCCGCCGGCTGCCGCGTTGGCGTTGGTGCCACTAAAGTACAGGCTGTTGCCAGTCAGTTCGGCCAGCAGGTTCGAGGAAGGGATCGTATTTGCGTTAGGGTACTTGGCAATCAGGGTTTGGCCCGAGCTGTTCTGGATAAACTGGTCAAAGATCAACGACCGAGCATACCATCCCCAAGTGGCTGTATTGGCGCCTGATTTCTGCATCGTGCCGATGAAACCCAGCCCGTGACAAATCTCGTGCAAAACGACGCTGGCAAAGTTCCATTTATCAAAGGGGGTGTTGGCGTCAGTGCCAAAGTACCAGTCGCCAAAAGCGCTGTTAAAACTGGCATCGATGTCGGCGACCGACGGCGACAGATCGGTTTTGGCCAGCGCATTGGCCAGGCCAACCGGATACCAGGTGTCGGTCTGTGGCGCGTTTGCAAAGTTGTACCAATAATCTGCTGCCCCTGCAGAACCCAGGACGTTTGCCCCATATGGGGTCAAATCCTCCCAGCATGCGTCTACGACAATGGGTACCGGCGAATTGACCAAGGACTGCCAGATGCTGACCGCATATTGGAACGCGGTTTGTGCGTCAGTCGGCCATGGTTCACAGTTGCCATCTGTGCGCCAATTGATGACAAAGTTGGCACTCTGAGCGCCTAGTTTGGCAAATTCGTCTGGTGGGGGGATGTACAGCGGTTGTGTGTTGCCACCCTGCGCGCGGAGTATGATGCGAAGATCCGGCTTTGCCATGTATTGTGTGTGTTCGGTCGTGGCCTGGCTGGCGAGGCTGCCACCTGAGGTTGCCGGGAGCAGCGCTACGGCGATCGAGATCGCGGCCAAGATGTTGAAAATGCTTCTTTTTTCCAAGAAATTCTCCTTTGTAGGCGTGACTGTGTTCGAACTGATTTGTTTACTTGATTCTAACATAAGCAGTTTGCATTGTCAACGTGCCTGCCTGAGTGTGCCTGAGTGCAGATGCTTTTGCCAGGCTTTGCCGGTGCGCATCGCTCGCCGGCCTACAGCTTGATGCTCGCGATGTATTCGCGGTAGCGGTCAAACAGGTTTTTGGCTGCGGGCCAGCACGAATGGGGGCTCATAAAGTGGGAAAATTCAAAGGTGATTAGTTTTTCCACACCGGCCTGTTGTGCAGCTTGCATTTTCCACCACAGTTTGCGCCAGTCAATGGGAGGAAAATTGAAAGGCATGTCGCGGTCAAAGCTTTCCACATTCGACCAGGCGCGCATGTTGTATTTTTGGATCAACTCGCTGTTGGCCTTGAGGAAATCGGGCAGGATGTCGTAATCGACCTGCCCGTCTTGAAAGGCGACGATGTCGACGACACCTTTCAGCTCGGCCAGGATCTGATCCCAGTCGGCATAGTGTCGATCGAGCGTGATCGGGTCATCGACCAGCTTGTCACCATAGAGATAGGGTGAGATCAGGGTGGGTAGGTGCGGGGATCGCGTTTTGCAGTGCGCGCCCAGCTCGCGCAGGCAGGCTACACGCCGTTTTTCCAGCTTGCCGATCTCAAAGGTCAGGTACCAGCCTTTGAAGGCCTGGCGTTGGCCGTATCTGGCCCACATTTCGTCGATAAAGGCTTTGCCCAGATCGAGTTCGTGTTGCAGCGTGCGCGCACGAGAAGGATGGGTGGCCGAGTCATAGGTGCCAAAGAAAAAGGCCATGTCATTCTCTTGGGCCAGATCGAGAAACATATCGACCAGGTCGGCGTAGACGGGGAAAATATCAGCGTGCTGCTCGAGGACCTTTGACGGGCAGGCGGCTTTGCGTCCCCACCCGGCGCGGATCATGATCACGGTGTCGATGCCGATCGATTTCATAGTCTTGAAATCCTCAGCCCATTCGTGTCTGCCCCAGTTGTTTGAAGGAATGTCATGGGTTATTTCGTCTAAAAAGGTGCCGGTAATTCTCATTGCAAGTCCTTGAGTTTGAAGGTGCTAGTCAAAGATAAAAGGTTTGGATTCGGGAAGAGATATCGTACTGCCTATTGCGTACTGGGTCAAATGAGACCTGTTAATCCTGCCACTCTTGGTCATCCTGTGCCTGTTTTTTTTGTTTGGAAAGTGTTTCGAATTGCTGCCAGCACAGAAATAACGCTCTCGGGACGTGGAAGCAGCCTTTCCATTTGCCACCCTTGAGGTTGAGGAGCACCTCGCCACGGCGGTTGAGATAGCCGAACCATTCGCCATGTTTGGGATCGGCAAAGCGCGGCCAGGTATAGTCGTGCACGGTTTGATACCACGCCCAGCACGGTTCCCGCCCGGTTAGGGCATAGCCCATGGCCAGGGCGACGAGCGATTCAAGGTGTACCCACCACAGCTTTTGGTCCCATTCCAACTGCTGCGGGGGGTGGCCGTCGGCGTCCATAAAATAGTACAGACCGCCATATTCTTTGTCCCAGCTAAAGTCGAGGATATTGAGCACCACATCGACAGCACGGTTGATCAAGCCGGTATCGCCTCGCCGACGGGCGATGTCCATAATGAACCACATTGCCTCGATGCCGTGGCCGGGATTAAAAAGCCGGCCATCGAGGCAGTCGACGTGCGCGCCGCCGGGGGTGACGTTTTCATACATCAGCCCGCGATCAGCGTCAAGGAAATCGGTCATAACCTCGTGCAAGGTGGCATCGATGACCTCGCCGAGTGTGCTGCTCTGCAGCAGCCAGTCCATTTCCAGCGACAGGTTGGCAAGGATCATGGGGAGGGCCAGCGTTTTCATCGGCCGCGTGCCAGGATAGACTTTGTTGTATCTACCTTTGGGATCTTTCTTGCGCCTGAGCACATTGTTGTAGGCTTGCAAGGCGACGGCTTGCGCCCATTCCTCGCCGGAGGCCAGGGCGTACTGGCTAAAGGCCATAGCAGCAAAACAGTCGGAAAAGATGTTGTAGGGTTGGACGAGGGGGCGGCCTGCCCGATCAAGGGCAAAATACCAGTTTCCATCCGCATCGCGACCGTGTTTGGCCAGGAAATCGGCACCGTTTTTAGCGATGCTTAGCCACGTGTCGCGTTTGTCCAGCCGGTTGTAGAGCATAGAAAAGGTCCACACCTGGCGATTTTGCAGCCACACAAACTTGTCGCTGTCATAGACGATGCCCTCGCGGTTCAGGCAGGTGAAATAGCCGCCGTGTTCCCAGTCGATCGAGTGTGTTTCCCAAAAGGGGATCACGTCTTCAAGGAGTGCAGTTTTGTATTGTCTTGATAATTTTTGAAATTTTACGTCCATGGGTATCCTTGTCGATCTTGGCGTCTGGCCAATCCAGGCAGGCACAAGGCCTGCTCCTACAGAGCAGCATTAAGAATGGCCTCGATGTCTTGCGCTGCCAGCGGGCGCGGGTTGTGTTTGAGCGAGCCAGAGGGCAGCGATTCGGCAATAATGGTTGGAAAATCTTGGCGTTTGACACCGAATGGTGCCAGCTTGCCAGGGATGCCGATCCGGGCAAAGAGGGCGCGGATAGATTCGACGGCCTGTTCAGCAGCGGTGTGAGTATCCATTCCAGCGGTGTCAACGCCGATCAATTGGGCAACGTGTGCGTACTTGTTCGTGGCATAATCGACATTGTAGGCCATAGTATAGGGTAAGAGCAGACCGCACACCGTTCCGTGCGGGATGTTATAGCGGTGGCCCAACGGATGAGCCATGCCGTGCACGCCGCCCAGGCGAGCGTTGGCCAAGGCCATGCCGGCGAGCAAGCTGCCATAGATCATATCGGCGCGCGCGTCCAGGTCCTGGCCGTTGCAGCAGGCTTGTTCGAGGGCGCGGCCGATGCGGGCGGTGGCCTGGATGGCGAGGGCGTCGGTGACCGGGTTGGCGGCGACTGAGGTATAGGACTCGATTGCTTGGGTCAGGGCATCGCTGCCGCTGGCAGCGGTGATCTCGGGTGAAGCCGTGAGAGTCAACTCGGGATCGACCAGGGCAAGGTTGGCAAACCAGGTGTCATGGCGCAGGCTGTCCTTTTTATGGTGTACAGGATCGCTGAGCACGGCGTTTTTGGTTACTTCGGCGCCGGTCCCGGCGGTGGTGGGAATCGCGATCCAGGGCAACCCGCCGCCACCGATGGTCCGTTCTTTGGTGTGATATTCGTGCACGGTGCCGGGGTGGGTGAACAGTCCGGCAATGGCCTTGGCAGCGTCCATGGCGCTGCCACCGCCGATGCCGATGATCAGCTCGGCAGTGTGGTCTCGTGCTCGTTCCAGGCCGGCTTGCACCATGTCAAGTGTGGGTTCGCCCGAGACGGCAGCATAAACCGTGGTCTTGACACCCGAACCCCACAGCAGGCCCAGTGTCCGGTCGAGTTGACCGGACGCTTGAAGCGAGTGCACGCCACAGACCAGCATCGCTTTGCTGCCAAATTGGACGGCACGTTCGCCCAGCTCTTGCAGGCACCCCGTTCCGGTGACGATCGTAGTTGGCAGAAAAAAAGATCCCATGATGATCCCTTTCAAGTATTGCTTACCAGGCTCGGTTTTCTTCTTTTCCAGGCCAGCGCTTAGCGGGCGAAAGCCTGGAATGGATTCGTATTGGTCTCTTGTTCCGAAACCGCGTCTTGGTCTTGTTTGCCGGGGGCAGGCACGCAGCACGCAGCGAGCAGGCCTGTGCCTGCCAGGGCGCATTGTTTGAGGAACTCTCGCCTGCCCAAGTTTACCAGTCCGGTGTCGTGTCGTTTTTGGCCCAACTCGAACGCTCCATGTTGTGATATTCCAAGTATACCATAGCGCGACGTAGGTGTCTATTGTGGGCTTTAGAGGGGCATTGTGGCCCAATAGTGTTGTTATCATCTTGTTATATCCACTCTCAATTTTTTCAACACCTTGCGGGCCAGGTCTTGGCGGTGCCGGCCCAGGATGGTTTCGTTTTCCAGTGCTTGTTGTAGCGGGGCGATGACCGCCGGGCCGATTTGAGCCAGGGCGTCGACGCTGTGCTTTCGCACCTTCGAGTCAGGATCGCGAGCGATGCACTGGATGAGCGGCTCGATGGCGACAGGGGAGCGCGTCTCCCACAAGCCACGTACCGCAGCGCGACGGATCATCGGGGCTTCGTTTTGCTCCAGTGTCTCAATCAGGGCGGCGACGGCTTTCGGGGTGCCGATGCGGCCCAATTCGTGGGCGATGAACGCGCCGTCCCAATCGGTGGCGGCACGCAGCCGTTCGATCAGGGAGGGCACACAATGCTCGTCATTTAGCTCGCGCAGGTATTCGACGGCGGCATCACGTCGCTCGGTGTCCTCAGATGACAAGGTTTGGACGAGCATGGTGCGCCCGCGATCGTCGCCCTGCCGGGCGATGAAATAGGCCGCGGGCAGATTGTGTTCCTGGAGAGCTAAATCGACCATCGATCGGATGCCCTCGTCGCCCAACGCCTCCAGGATCTTGGTCGCTTCAACGGCGTTGTCAGGCAGTGCCTGGCGCAAGAACTGCTTGAGTGGCTCGATGTCCTCGATTGTTGCTGTTTTCTGCAACGCGCGCACAGCCTGCCTGCGAACCATCTCTTCGCCGTCGTCGAGGGCCTGGATGATTGCCGCTTTGGCGCGCGGCACACCGAGTGAGCCCAGGCAGTTGATGGCGTAGCGGCGGATTCGGACCTGATCGCTGGCGGCGGCCTCGATCAGACTGTCAACGGCGGGCTCGCCGATGCGAATCAGCCCGGCGATGGCCTTACGGCGCACCTTGGTATAGTCGTCGTCGAGGGCGCGAATCAAAAACGCGATGCTGCGCGGGTCGGCCTGTTCGGCCAACGCGGAGACGATGCCGCGCCGGAAGCGTCTGCTGGGACTGCCGGCAGCGATCAAGAGCAGGTTGGCGACGTCGGGACCGAGCGCGGCCAAGTCCCTCGTTTTGCGGGCCTCGGTTTCCTTGTCCCATCCAACGAGTGTGCGCATCAGGTCCAGGGCCTGCAACCTGACACGATCTTGCTTGCTGAGGGATGGTGCGTCTCGCGCTTGCAGTAAAAGGTTGGACGCGCCAGTCCAGTCACCGATGATCGCCCCGACCAGGCAGGCCGAGATGATCATCGCATCATGCGAGCGGCCTGCATCCTGTACGAGAGCGCCCAAGACACGCTCTCTGAGCGATTCGCTCTGAGTCAGCAGGTATACGGCCCGGGTGCCGACGGTGGGTAGACGGTCCAAATCGCCGATCATATGGACCAGGGTGGGCCAGATACTTTTTTCGAAGCGCAGGATGGCGTCGACGGCGGACGGGTAGACGTATTCCTCTTGCTGGGTGAGCAACTTGAAGAGCGCATTTTGGGACAAGGCCGTGCCGTTGAACAGAAAGGCTTCGACAGTCAGCCATTGTGCATCGGGATCATCCAGGTCCAGACCATCCAGCAGGGTTTGCTCATCCATAGCGCGTGTTTCCGCCAAACGCCGCCAGGCCTGCCCAATCTCGCCGCTTGCCTGCAGGCGTTGGAGCTTGCTGCGGTAGCGCTTGGTGATTGTATCGCGATCGACGGCGAAAAACCGTCTGGCAGTCGGTACCATTGGGCCATCGTACTCTGCCGCGATGTCGTCGCCCAGGGCATTGAGTAACGCCTGCAGGTTGGTTTGGGTATCTGTATAGTCGTCGTTTTGCCAGGCCGTGTCGACCTCGACCAGGTGCAAGTTGGCCTGCCATGGGCGAAACGCGTCCAGCGCGTTGCGCTCGATAGGCAGGCAGACCAGGCCGGTGTCTTCGTTGAGGCTGTAGGGCATGCGGGTGATCTTGGGCAGGCGATGCGCCTGGCTATTGCTCCACTGCAACAGCTTGCCGGCCAACTTGGCCGCGTTCTTGCCGCGATAGCCTTGCGGCAATGTTTCAGCGGGAATGGTGATGTGCAGGCTGCGGTGGCCGCTGAATTTGTGTTGATAGGGCACGCCATATTGGTTCATCAATCCCAAAACCGCACTGACATCCTGGAAGGAATCGCGCCAGGTGGGCAGGTCGGCTTCGAACACGCAGTCCATAACTTGTTTTGCCCCATTTTCTCCGCCTTGCGATTTGGTCACCATCTGGTGGATCGAAGGGTAGAATGGCGGGCGGTCCTCGGGGGCGATCCCGGACAGGTAGTCGCCGATCTTTTTCGCTATCGATCGTTCGAGTTGTTCGATATTGTCGGCCTTGATCTCGTCCTTGTCCCAGTCTGGTTCCCAATGCGACTTGCGCGGGATGACGAGGACCAGGCTCCGCGTGCAGCTCGTGTCGAGTATGAATTGGAGAACATCTTGCCGGCGATAATAGGCCGTAACCTCGCCAAGTGTTGGTTTGCGCCCCAATGTAATCGTGTTCATTTCTCTTCCCCTTGTGAGTGCGTACGGAATTGCTCCGCGTACAGTTTACTATAAATGGCGTTCAGTGCCAAACCGAGTTGCTGCGATCTTGGCGTTTGTACCCAGATTTGTTTCTACCCCGACTTGTGCTAGAATAAGGATCGTATGATGTCAGTTATCCCCTGTATCATCTCTCTGAGGAGGAATTCTATGCTTCAAGATCTGGTCAAGAAAACCCGCAGTTACCGCCGCTTTGATGAACGCGTGGCGATCGAACTCGATACGTTGCGCGAGTTGGTCAATCTGGCGCGATATTCGGCTTCCGGTTCAAACCGCCAGCCGCTCAAGTTTGTGCTGGTATGTGATCCGGAGAATAATGCCAAGGTGTTTCCTCATACCCGGTGGGCCGGCTATCTGAAGGACTGGCCCGGGCCGGCAGAGGGCGAACGTCCGACGGCATATGTCATCATCCTGGGTGATACCGAGGTCAGCCAATCGGCGGGCTGCGATCACGGCATTGCCGCCCAGTCGATCATGCTTGGTGCCACGGAAAAGGGGTTGGGCGGCTGTATGATCGGCTCGATCGATCGCGACAAACTGCGTGCAGCGCTCAACATCGCAGATCGGTACGATATCTTGCTGATCCTGGCCCTGGGCAAACCCGTGGAAAAGGTCATCCTCGAAGACATTGGCCCCGATGGCGACACCAAGTATTATCGCGATCAAGACGACGTACATCACGTGCCTAAGCGTATGCTGGACGAACTGATTGTTGCCGAGATGTAGGCTAATTTCATAGATCCTGGAATTGCCGGTGATCGAGTTGTTGTTGAAGGATTGACCATATGAAAAGTATCGATACCTATCGAGCCAAAATACTGCCGTTGCGCGAGCGGGCGCAAGTTCGCAACCGCTGGCTTGAGCATCGGCTGGAGACATTTTTACCCGAGTTGATGCAGCGCGAAGGGTTTGATATGTGGATCGTCGTCGCCCGCGAGTACAACGAGGATCCAGTGGTGATGACGTTGCTGCCGCAGCCAGCCATGGCGGCGCGCAGGCGAACGATCCTGGTTTTTACCTTACAGGCGGATGGCAGCGTGGAGCGGCTGACGTTGGGTCGATACGGGTTGGGTGATGTGTACCAGCCGGCATGGAACCCGGATGAAGAAGAACAATATGACTGTTTGGCACGGATTGTACGTGAGCGCAAGCCCAAGGTAATTGGGCTCAACGTGTCCAAAACTTTTGCTCTAGCAGATGGACTGACGCATTCTGAACACGAGCGCATTGCTGCCGTGCTGGGCGACGATGTTATGTCTCGCGTGCGCAGCGCAGGGCGCTTGTGTATCGGTTGGTTGGAGCATCGCATTGAGCCAGAGCGGATCGTCTATCCTGGCCTGATCGAGATCGGTCACGCCCTGATTGCCGAAGCGTTTTCCAGCCGGGTGATCCAACCGGGGATCACGACAACGCAGGACGTGGTGTGGTGGATGCGGCAAACTATGCGCGATCTGGGCCTGATCGCCTGGTTCCAACCGGATGTCGAGATCCAGGCGCAGGGACAGCGTTATGATGCCCAACAGGGGCGCGAATTGATCTTGCCCGGCGATTTGCTGCATTGCGACGTCGGTTTTATGTACTTGGGACTGGCCACGGATCAACAGCAGAATGCATACGTGCTCAGGGCTGGTGAGTATGACGCCCCGCCGGGGCTCAAGGAGGCCCTGGTCGAAGGGAACCGGCTGCAGGATATTCACGCCCGGGAAATGGCGCTCGGGCGGACTGGGAACGAGGTGCTGCGGGCGGCGTTGGAAAAGGCCGAGGGGGAAGGGCTAAAGCCAAGTATCTATTCCCATCCGCTTGGCTATCACGGGCATGCCGCCGGGCCGACGATCGGCTTGTGGGATCGCCAGCAGGGCGTGCCCGGTCGGGGCGATTACGAGTTGTTCGATCAGACGTGTTACGCGATTGAACTCAACGTCAAAAAAGTGCTTCCAGAGTGGGGTGGACAGGAGGTCCAGATCGCGCTGGAGGAGGACGCGCTGTTGACCGGCGGCAAGTTGACGTGGCTGCATGGGCGGCAGACCGAGTTTCACTTGATTGGCTAGTCCTCGTTTGCCAAGTTTGCCAACATTTTCCTTTGGCTTGGTCGCCGGTGCGGAGTAGCGGGTGGCCGAGGGCAAAGCAGCGGCTGCCGTCGTCATCCCAGCCGACTTGGCCCAGGACATAAATGCCTACCTGGCAGGTCACACGAGCGCTTTTTGCCAACGACCGCCGCGAAAGCGCAGGAAAAAGATCGTGCCACGCACGGCGAGGTCGATAGCCATACCCAGCCACGCGCCGTTGAGGCCCCAACCCAGGGCCAGGCCAAGGATAAAGACCGACGGCACTCGGATGGCCCAGATGCTGACAGTGGTGACGAACATTGGGAAACGCGTGTCGCCCGCGCCACGCAAACAACCAGGAAAGACCATCGATGCCGCCAGCAGGGGCTGGACAAAGCCGACGATGCGCAGTGGGGTCACAGCCAGTTCGATCACGACAAGGTCATCGGTAAAGAGGGCAATGAGGGGGCGTGGAAACAAAATAAAAACCAGGCCCATCACTGCCATCAGCCAGGCCGCGACTTCGAAAGTGATGAACCCGCTCTGGGATGCACGTTTTGGATCGTGGGCCCCCAAGGCCTGTCCGACCATGGTTGTGCCAGCAACGGCAAAGCCAAAGCCCGGCATAAACGAGAACGACTCGGCGCGCAAGGCCACAGCGTGTGCGGCTACGGCGACGGTGCCGATGCCGGCCAGGGCGCGCAAAAAAACCATTTGGCCAATGCGCA
>JAFGJF010000383.1 GCA_016929205.1 Anaerolineae bacterium | reverse complement strand
TGCCCGGTGATGCCCGTGTACGAGATCTTGCCCGCTTTGCGGGCCTCCTCGATCGCCTGTTGAGCGCCGCCTGGCGCCAGGGCCTGGGCAAGCATCTCGTGGGTGTCCACAGGCGCCAACCGGTAGTGATCGATGTGATCCGTTTGCAGCGCTTCGAGGCTCAGGTCGATCTGGTGCGCGGCATCCTCATACGAGTTACCCCCCCAGCACTTGGAGGCGAGGACATATTCTTTTCTTCGATGAGACACGGCCTTGCCGATCCACTGCTCCGTCTTGCCCTCGTCGTACATACGCCCTGTCTCGATAAAGGTAATGCCATTGTCCAGGGCATAATTGAATACGATTTCGGCCGTAAACGCATCGTACAAGCGAAGCGCGTTGCTCCCACAGGCCAACGCAGATACCTCTGACCCGGTTCTACCCAACAACCTATGCCACATAACGACGTCCCTCCTCTTTACCACGCATCGAAAAATCCGTTTTCTCCGGTCAGCCTCGCATCCCGCCGGTTAACCTCTCAATGATCTCAACGTTCCGTTCGAGCTGTGTACTTGCTGTGTGGCCAATGGTCATCGCGTGGACACACCCCAGATCCAGGATGTACTGGATCGCTTTCTCGGGATCCGAGGCCAGCCGCCCGCATCCCAGGACCTTCATCGCATAGATACCTTTTCCGCGAGCGCGAGCTTGTCGCAAGACTGGAACAACCTCTTCCTGTGCGGTACTCATCCGGACGCTGGCGTAGTTGAGCGTTACCAACATCACATCCAACCACGATTCAGCCGCCGCTGTTTTGATACCATCCAGCCGGTGAGACGAGATGCCAACGGCCCTCACCCGCCCTCTTTTTTTGGCATCATCGAGCGCGTCCATAGCTCCCCTACATTCCCTATTCCAATCAGATGAGTCCTTTCCGTGCAGGAGCACCATATCAAGGTAATCGGTATCCAGTTCCTTGAGAAAACGCTCTACATCTTGACTGCACGCTTGATAATCCCGGGCCGTTGTCTTGGTGTTGATCACCAGGTTCTCGCGCTCGATATGCTTGAGTGCTTGCATCGCACACCGGTGCGAACCATACTGATCGGCCACATCCCAGAAAGTTACGCCCATGTCGTATCCATCCCTGAGATGCCTGACAAGCCAGTCTGTCCCTCGTCGTGTTTGGTCAGACCGATGATTCCATCCATTGGTTCCGGTCCCAAGGGCAAGCACGGACACCTGCAATCCCGTATTTCCGAGGTCAACCTTTAGCATTCTCGCTCCTCCAATCGCACCCGTTGAGTGACTTGCCGACCAAGGACCTATTACAAATTCTTGCCAGTGTTATATGCGCGGCGCATCAGTTCACCATCGAGCGTCAGGGGCTGCCTGCCTGTATGGATCAACGTATCAACCAACACCATATCCCGGTTTTGGAAATCGCCCAAATACCAGTTGTATTGAGCCGCATAGGCCTCCGGGTCGCCATTCCCCTGTGCGAATACACCTACCAGCTTGATCCCCGGATGAATACGCACCTTCCAATCCTTATCCAGCAGGCAATAATGACGGTTCATATACGTAATCATGGGGCCGCAGACCTGTGAAGCGTAATTGGGGCTGCTGACGACAAGGGCGCCGCTCTCGTGCAACTCTTTCCAGTAGGGCGCCAGATCGTCCTGCACGAAACAATCGGCGTTGTTGTCTTTGCACCGCCGGCAGCCCTGGCATCCCTTCACATTCATCTCGTTCAGTTTATAGATAACCACCTGGTGCCCGGCGTCAACGGCTCCGCGCAGCACTTCTCGTGCCAGTGTCGAAGAAAAGCCGTCTTCCCTGGGACTTGCTAATACAGCGACAACTTGCATACGATGCACCCCCTTTTTCATGGCTGTCACAGCCCGGTAACATCAATCACCCTAATGGACGGCATCACATCACGGGTAAATGACGTGCGAGTTCCACGGAATAATCAACGGCTTGGGACCCTCTGCCGGAAAAAGCGAGGCCCACACATAGGGATCGTAGGTGCGCCTGGTGAAACAGGCATAGTGAGAGGGTACCGCCGTCTTTAGCCTCAGCTTTTGCGCCAACAAGATACTGCCTTCAAAGAAAGGAAATTCACCTTCCGTCGGATGCGTGGTCAGAAAACCGATATCCGGTTTCAGCGCAGCGATGGGCACGATCAACTCGTCGTGGCTGGCAAGCGTGTTGATGGCATCCCCCGTAAAGTAAAGCACGATCCCTTCCATTTTGATCGCGTACCCCAGGTGCGTCACATCGGGCGGACGGATGCCGGCCTCAGGATCTCCAGCCGGCGGTTTGGAATAGAACGCGCGCACGTTGATGTTGTCCAGCACGACTGAGTCTCCGGCACCGATCGCGGTCGTATGATCGCTGCCGACCTCGGTCTCAGCCAAGATCTGGTCGATACTCTCCCGAGGGCCGATATACCTGGCCTCCGGCCAGGATGCGTGAATCCTGGCGATAGTCGGCGAGTGGGTATGGTCGCCATGCGCGTGGGTCATCAGCACAATGTCGGTCGGAAGCTCAGACTCGATCAGGGGCGGTGACGCGTGGATGTACCTCTCGGCCGGCCGGTCAGCAGGATAAAAGGGATCGACCTGGACGATCGTGCCCCGTGAATTCTTGAGGGCATACGCATTTTGCTCGAACCAGTGGATGCCCACAGAGCCCGCCGGAATAACGAGTTGTGTAAATGGATGCATGTTCCCTCCTCGGTTCTCACTACCATCGCTCGTGATAGACGCGCCCCTCACCATATTGCTGCGCGGCTCCTTTTTTCCGTGGGCACATCCCGCAATCTTGTCCTATGCAAAAGGCTCCGACCTACAACTGTAGTAGGTGGGAGCCTTTTGCTCGTTGGCAACACCGATTCGCACATCGCAGCGCGCCCGGCGGGACTCGAACCCACAACCTTCGCTTTCGTAGAGCATACTATGATTTTGAGCTACGAAAGCCATCTATTCGGCATTTGGAACAAAAGTATATCACAGATATTGTTGCAGATCAAAAGAGAGCCACCGGTATCGGCAGCTCTCTATCGTGAACTGAGACTTGACGCGTTTTTAGGTCATCTGGCTCACGATGCTGAACTGCTCAGTGGCTGCCTTTGCTCGTCCTTGATCGTCTTGATGCGAATAGAACATAGCCGTGGTACGGATATCTGTATGACCCAGCTTTTCCTTGACCTGTACCAAATTCGCGCCGTTGTCCAACCACGTTTGGCCAACCATATGCCGGATCGCGTGTGGGTTGTGCCGGGCATCAATGTGGGCACGGAGCGCATGACGATGTAGTATCTGCCGCAAACCATTTGGTGTCAATGGCGCTTCCAACCGCATACTCAGAAACAGGTTGGAGTGCTCGTTCTGTGGTCGGACCTTCAGCCAAGCCTGAATCGCTTTGGCCGTGGGTTCGGTAAAGTGCACAGTCCGCTTCCCGGTCTTGCCGTCTACCTCCGCCTTGCATTCCTCAAGATCCACGTCTTGTATCTCAAGCTTGCAGAGCTCACCTGCCCGGCACCCGGTGTCCCCGATGAACAACAGAATGGCCAGATCACATGGCTTTCCTGAATCAGCCCACCGTTGTGTACTGGCCAATAGCAACTTGAATGTGGCTTGACTCATCGGTCCCGAGCACAGACTTTCAGGCTTTGGTTTCATCAAGGACGCAGCCGGCGAATGATCCAGGTACCGTCGACTGACGCACCAATCGAAATATGTTTTGAGCTTCTTAACACGCGTCGCAATGGTGACAACAGAAAGATCCCGATCCCACATTGCGGCAATATACTCATCAAGATCCTCTGCGGTAGCCTCAATTGTGGGTTTTCCCATATACTCTCTCAAGTTGAGCAATACCCATTGATGACTTCACTGAAAAAAGGTAACGCAAGGGCG
>JAFGJF010000382.1 GCA_016929205.1 Anaerolineae bacterium | reverse complement strand
TAGAACAATCTTTGATGCATTATGCTCGTATTTGAGGTGAAAAACCTGGTTTCTGATCGCCTCTCAAGAATTGTCAAAAGTCCAACATCTTGACAGTGCGGTTTAATGAGACAAAAACGAACTTTTATCATCCTAACAGGAACCTTGTTTCTGGCGCTTTTGGGCTGCCAAGCACAGCAATCCGAGGAGACAATTACACTGACTTGGTGGATCACATACGCACAAGACAGCCAGGAATATCCAACATTCCAAGCGATCGCCGATGCATATGCGGAAAAAACGGGCCATCGCGTCGAACTCGTTTCAGTACCTTGGTCCGATATTGCGCCGCGTGGGTATGGCAGCACCAGACTTTTTCTCGCCCAAGAGAGTGGTACAGGCCCCGATATATGGGGACCTGTGCCACACAACTGGACCGGCGGATTTGTGTCCGAAGAACAGGTACTGCCGCTGGAACGCACGCAGATACAAAGCCTTGCGCAATATACAGATGTCGCCCTTTGGGCCTGCCAGGTCGAACAAAAGCAATACGGCTTGCCCGTGCTGATGGACTCACTGGCATTGATCTATAACAGCGATTTGGTACCCGAGCCGCCCACTAGCTTTGAACAACTGATCGACATCGCCCGTGCGAATACAGACGCGGAGGCGGATCGCTGGGGATTGGTGCTGCCCCTGGTAAGCCAATATCATACCTATCCATTTATCGAGGGCTATGGCGGCTATGTCTTCAACTGCGCGCGCGACGAATGCGCGCTGGAGGATATCGGCCTGAACAACGAAGGCGCAGTTCAAGGTATCCAGCTCGTTTCGGATCTATACTTGAAGGAAAAGTTATTCCCTGAACCGCTAATCGATCGCGAGGTGATGGACAGTTACGCATTAAAACTATTTGCCGGGGGAAAGGCAGCAATGCTGATCGATGGCTCGTGGTCCCTTCCCGAAATCCAGGACAGCGGCATCGACTATGGCGTGACGTCAATTCCGCCAATGCCTGGGGCGACGCGCGCGCCCAAGCCATTGACCATCATCCAGGCAATGTATGCAAGCTCTAGCTCGCCACACCCAGAACAGGCCATCGATCTGATCAACACGGTTGCTAACCAGGAAAACGTCGAAGCATTGATCCAAGTGTTGGGCAAAACGCCTGTGCGCAAAGACATTTTGCGTTCGCCGGCGTTCCGGACGGACCGTGAGATGCAGGCTTGGTACGATCAGGCCGCAGCAGGCACGCCACTGCCCAATATGCCCGAAATGGACCTGATCTGGCGTCCATGGGGACAGGCCCTCGAAGAAGCTGTCCCTGGATTGACACCAGTACAAGACGCACTCAACCAGGCAGTAGACGAATTCAATAGTTATTTTACCAACGAATAAACCTGCAAACCAGGAGGTATTGTATGGCTAAAGCTCGTCGCCCCAAAAACCGCTCGTCCTTTGCACCCGCATCGTCGCAAAAGCAAAAACTGAACGTCGGTGGACTCCAACAGCAAATGGCCCAATTCCAGGAGCAAATGGCGCGAACCCAGGAAACACTGGGAGAGGAAACCGTTTCTGCCAGTTCGGGTGGAGGCGTGGTAACGGTCGTTGCCAATGGAAACCAAGTCATCGAGTCGCTCAAGATCGATCCCGAGGTCGTCGATCCGGAGGACGTAGAGATGCTTCAGGATTTGGTGCTTGCTGCAGTGAACGAAGCCCTGGAAAAAGCCAAAGCACTGACTGAAGAAAAAATGGGCGCGCTGACCGGCGGGCTCAACATTCCAGGATTGACCTAAGATGGCTGTCATCCCAAAAGCAGTCACCCGACTTGTTGACGAATTCTCCCGCTTGCCGGGCATCGGACCCAAAACAGCATCCAGGCTAACCTATTATCTGCTGCGCGCGCCAAGCGAACAAGTGATGGCCCTGGGTAACGCAGTGACACAGCTCAAGGAGCAGATCAAATTCTGCTCTCGCTGCTTCAACATTGCCGAGAGCGACCCTTGCCCGGTGTGTACTGACCCACAGCGCGACATAAAAACAATCTGCGTTATCGAAGAGCCGCTCGATCTGCTTGCCATCGAACGCGTCGGTGGATATCAAGGCCTGTATCACGTCTTACATGGTGCGATATCGCCGGTTGATGGGATCGGTCCTGACGAACTGCGCATCCGTGAGCTGGTCGAACGCGCCCAGCGAGAACCGATCAGCGAAGTGATCCTGGCTACAAATCCCAGTCTCGAAGGCGAAGCAACGGCAATGTACATTCGCCGCCAATTGCTGCCCTTGGACGTGCGCGTCACCCGGCTGGCAAGAGGATTGCCCGTCGGCGGTGACCTGGAATATGCGGATTCGATCACCCTGGCGCGAGCCCTTGAAGGCCGGCAGGATATGTGAGGGTGACAACAAGATGGGCGGCTCTACAGAACCGCCCATCGTTCCAATTGCCTGCCAAACGTTATCGATAGACAGCCAGTCCCAGGACTGCCGCGATAAGAATAGTCAGTGCCGGGTGAATGTTTAAAATAGCAACGGCGACAAAAGCAACAACGGCGATCAAGCCCGTGTGCCAGCTTTTGACCGATTTGGGCAAAACGGTATAGGCGGTATAGGCCAGCAAGGCAAAAACGACAGGTCGCACGGCCTTGAGCATCGCTTGAGCGTAGGGCATGTCCTTGAATTTGAGGAAAAAGATGCCCAGCACCATCATCAACACCGTCGAGGGCCACAACAAACCAAAAAGAGCAAGAAATGCACCTGCCCACCCGCCGACTTTGTAGCCGATGAAAAAAGACATCTTGGTGGCAATGGGCCCCGGCAACGCATTTCCCATCGCCAAGGTATCAATAAAATCTTCCTCCGTCATCCATTCCTGTCGCTCGACCGCTTCTTCCTGGATCAGTGGGATCATGGCTGGCCCACCGCCGTAGCCAACCGCGCCGAGTTTGGTAAAAGCAATAAACAAGTTCAGCAATACTTTAAGCATTCTATACCTTTCTACAAAATCACGCTTAATGCCTGTTTTATGTCTTCCAAAATATCTGCAGGCGCTTCAATGCCAACCGACATACGCACCAATCCATCGCCGATACCGATTTGAGCCCGCTCTTGCGAGGTCAGTGCCCGGTGAGAAGAATGCGCCGGATAGAGCATGAGCGAATACACGTCACCAAGCGTCGTTGCCGGCAGGCACAGCTTGAGCGCCTCAAAGAAACGAAACACCCTGTCGCGGTTACCGTTGCGCAGCTCAAAGGCAAGCATACCGCCATAGCCTTTGCCAAAGAGCCGCGTCGCCAGGTGATGTTGAGGATGATCAGGACGTCCGGGATAAATGATTCGTGTGATGCCTCCCACCCCGAGCAGCCCGTTGGCCACCTGGAGCGCGTTGGTGCAATGACGCTCCATTCTCAGCGGCAAGGTTTTGAGCCCGCGCATCAACAGCCACGCATCTTGCGGTCCCAGGTTGCCGCCAGTGATCTTGAGCGCCTCATAGATAGGGTTCATTCGTTTCTGCGAGGCCACGACCACCCCTCCCAGGGCATCGCCGTGCCCGCCGATATACTTGGTCGCGCTGTGGATCACGACGTCTGCACCAATAGCCAGTGGGCGGCAGAGGTAAGGCGTGGCAAAAGTATTATCAACCACCAGCGCCGTGCCATATTCGTGCGCGATATCGGCCAGTGCCGAAATGTCGGCGACTTTGAGCAAGGGATTAGATACAGTCTCCGTGAACAATACGACAGGTTTGTAATTGGCACAGGCGGCCCTGACCTCGTCCAAATCGGTCGCATCGACAAAATGGGTGGTCATCCCTTGACTGGCGAACAACTTGGCAAACAAACTAAAAGTCGCACCATACACGTCCTGAGCAACGACAGCATGACTGCCTGTCTTGAGACCTAACCCCAGCAAAGCCGTATGAATGGCGGCCATGCCCGAGCCAAAGGCCAGTGCGGCTTCGCCCTCTTCCAATACAGCAACAGCGCGCTCGAATGCCCGCACAGTGGGATTGCCATAGCGCGCGTACACGTACCCTTGGCGTGTGCCATCAAAAATGGCGTCGAGATCGTCCATATCGTCGTAGACGAAACTCGAAGCGTGATAGACCGGCGTAACTGTCGGCGTAAAGTCAGGCTGAGGTGCACGCTCTCCGGCATGCACAGCCCGCGTGCTAAAATCCAAATGGGCCAAATCATCCATCATATTCATCTCTTTTCTATACAACAGCCGGCAAACTGGCTGCAGCAATGGCCTGCCCCACGCGGCGGTTGGCCTCGTTCGGCAAATTGATCGAAATCCTGGCCAGGAGCGCCGGGAATTCGGCATTCAGCACCTCATGTGCCTTTTCCAGGATGACCTGGCCTCCTGGTCCCGAGGTAACACGCCCCAAGATCAAAACATGGCCTAGATCGTACACATCGGCATAGTGAGCCACAGCATAGCCCAGATAGACGCCAATGGTCTGATAGATCTTGAGTGCACGCTCGTCGCCCTGCGCCATCAAGGCCTGCACATCCTTGAGTTTTTCAGCACGGGTATGGCTCTCATCCAGTTCGATGCCGGCGAGGGGAGCCAGGCGGATGACCGCTTTTTGTGAAAAATATTCGCCTCCGCAGCCGCGATCCCCCGACCACTCGTTGACTGGCGCATCGGGACTGAAATCGACCGGGACAAAAGCCAACTCATTCAGCCAGCCAATGATATTCCCTTCGGCATTGACATACCCCCCTGCCTCGTCGGAGCCCATAGCAATGCCCAATACGCAGCCATCGTTCAAAGACATCGACCCGGCCAACGCGGTTACATCACCATCGTTGACAGCCTCTAGCGGAACCCCGCCCCATTCTTTTTGGATGCGCAACAAGATATCTTGTGCCTTGCGTTTAAACAAGTCTTGAGGCACGCCACGAAACAGAGAGGCAACCATCACCCTGTTATTGATATAAATGCCGGCCGAACTGACGCCAATCGCGTCGACATGCGGCATATAGGCTGCAGCATGATGCAGCGCCGCCATGATCTGGTGATAATGATACTCGGGATCAGGTTGCTCGCCAGGATTCCAGATCACTTCTTCGCTAAACACCTGTTGGCCGTCGATGACAGCCGCAACCTTACGATCGCTGGCCCCGGCATCAAAACCAATACGACACCCCTCCAGGTGACGGCCAATGGGAATCGAAGCTTCTTGCACGTCTGGCACCTCAGCAGCCCCGGTTACAACCAGTTCAAACGGCTGCTCATACACGCGATCGCCCATAAACATCGCATCAAAGGCACGAAGGCCTCCCGGTTGATATGCCTTTCTGATAGCATTGCCAATCGAACGAGGACCACCGATAGTGATCTTGAACGCGCCGCGCTGCCACAACAACGTTCTGACCAATCGTTCGGCATAACGCAAATTAGCGGCTGCATCGGGATGACTCTCGTCAAAGACCTGCGTCTCGTACACCGAGACGGCATCATTGTTGCGTTCCAGCGCGATCTTGAGCGGCACGCCTTGCCCTGAAGCACGAACGGCGTCCAGAAACGCGTGGTTCCACAAAACCGCAGGAAGAAACAAGGGATCGAGCACAGGTACCAGTTTGGGTGAGATTTCGCTCAAGGACATTTTTTTCTCCTTTATGAACGATCCGGTAAACACTGGATCGAATTATACGACACCATTGCGATTTGATCAAAATTGTACAATCGCATAATTGCAAAATCGCAACTCGCAACTTGCACCGTCCACTGGAAAAAAAAGACGAAACATGCTACAATGTGCAAGCGGAGGGATACTCGACAGAATTTGGGTTTTACCCCGCAAGGAGAATTCTCCATATGATTGGAAAGGTCTTCAAGAACAATTATCGAATCATAGACGAAATAGAACGGGATTCGTTGTCCACTATCTACCTAGCCAGGGACATAGATCGCAATCTAGTCGTTACGCTTATGATCATCGATCCCGGACGAGCTACCGAGGATCAGTTCAAGAAGCGCTTTGAGCAAGAAGCTTCCCGCCTGAAACAACTCGATTCTATGCATGCGATTCGCACGTTTGACTATGGCGAACAGGATGGCCTCTTTTTCGTTGTTATGGAACACGTACAGGGCCAAAGTCTGACCACTATTCTACAGGAGGAAGAGGCACTACCAATCAGCCGTGCGCTGGACATCGCCAGACAGGTAGCCTTATGCCTGGTAGATGCCCATGCCAGGGGGGTGATTCATCGCAATCTCTGCCCTGACAACGTCATCAGCATCACCGAAAAGGCCATCCGCGTTGTTGGCTTTAGCCTCGCCTGGGGTGCGGAAGCGACCATAATGATGGCTATGGGAAAGCTGGGTGATCCTCACTATGTCTCCCCAGAACAGGCCAGCAGGCAAGCTGCTGAAGCGAGATCGGACATATATAGCCTTGGTGCGATCCTCTACGAGATGCTCAGTGGTAAAAAGCTCTACGATGCCGACAGCGATGAAGAGATCGTACTCGCCCACCTGTACGAATCGATCCCTTCCCTGCAGCAGCTCAATACCGATATCCCCCATGAAGTAGACAAACTGGTCCGGAAGAGCCTGGAAAAAGAACCAAAGGATCGATATCAATCTGCGGCCGAGTTCCTGGAAGCCATCGACACAACTCGACGAGTGCTGGCGGCAAGCGAACGTGAGAGCCAGGTCGATCTGACAGGACAAATGCTAGGTGCTTATCGAATCATTGAGCAGATTGGGCATGGCGGAATGGCAACCGTCTACAAGGCCTACGAATCGACCCTGGACCGTTATGTAGCGATCAAGGTCCTGCCACAGTCTCTGGGATATGGCCCCGAATTTAACGTCCGTTTTGAGCGAGAAGCCAAGGCCGTAGCCCGGTTGGTCCATCCCAATATCCTGCCTATCCACGGGTTCGGGCACGCGGCAGGAGTCAGCTATATCACGATGCGCTACGTCGAAACGGGTACCCTCGAAGATATGCTGGGAGAGCCCCTTGATCTAGAGACCACGGTTAATATCCTGGATCAAATCTGCCGCGCGTTGGATTATGCCCACGAGCAGGGAATCGTACACCGTGACGTCAAGCCTTCCAACGTACTGATGGCCGAGGGAAAATGGGTCTTGCTGTCCGATTTTGGCCTGGCGAGGATGATAGGAAGCTCGATACAGCTTACCAAGAGCGGCGTACTGGGCACACCGGCCTACATGTCGCCGGAACAATGGGAGGGAAAAAAGGCCGATGCGCGCAGCGACGTCTATTCCCTGGGGGTGCTGTTGTACGAGATGGTAACAGGTCGGGTACCCTATGAGGCCATTACGCCTATGGCGGTGGGGCTCAAGCACATTGCCGAACCGCTGCCGTCGCCTCGAAGTATGAATCCGGACCTGCCCAAAGAAACCGAATGGGTGATCCAAAAAGCTTTGGCCAAAGTACCAGACGAGCGCTATCAAACGGCAGGAGAATTGGCGGTAGCGTTCAGAAATGCGGTAAACGGAAAGCCAATAGCCGCATGGCCGTCCAGCATGGCAGCCGATGCGATACAAACTTTGCAGATTGACCAGACGAACGGAGCTGAACCAGTTCAGTCCAAGGCATTGGTGCCGGTAGAGGCAAAAGGCGTTGAAACGCCGCAGGACGATCGAAAACACCTGTCCAGCTGGATGTATGGGTTGATCGCCGCGGCGATCTTGGTACTGGTCATCGGAGGGAGCCTGTTTGTCACACGCGTACTGCTCCCGTCCGAACAAGCGCGTCCGTCACCCACGCTTGCGGCGAAATCGCTTGCTTCATCCACGCCCAGCCCGCTGCCGTCCGCTACACCCAGCCCGCTGCCGCCAACGAATACGCCCGTGCCTCCGACCGCGACGGCGACATCTACCGCAACCGCGACGCCTACGGCAACGCTGACCGCGACGGCGACATCTACCGCAACCGCGACGCCTACGACAACGCCAACCGCGACGGCGACATCTACCGCAACCGCGACGCCTACGGCAACGCCCACCATCCCGACGCCCACGCCGTCTCCTACAGTCCGCTGGCTGCCGGCTCCCAGGCTGATCGCGCCGTTCAACGGGTCCGTCTTTTCGGGGTGGAATGCAGAGGTCATCTTGCAGTGGACGAGTGCAGGAACCCTGGAAAGGGACGAATACTATGTCATCCGTATTCCTTATGACAGCGCCGGCAACGTGGCTGAATTCTGGCGAAAGGAAACATCATTTCAAGTCCCTTCGAACTTTTCCAGTGCCGACGTCGGATTCACAGACCGGCACTATAGCTGGTCTGTGCAAGTGCTGCTTTGTACGGCTGGTTGCGACAGAGTGCTGGACGATAATGTGAAAAAAGAGGGGGTTGCAGCAGGGGATGCAAGCGATCAAGGGCTATTTTACTGGTATCCCGACATAGGTGGTGGAGAAAAGCCTGGCCCGGGTCAGGCAACGCCGACACTGGCGCCCCCTTAGAGAAACCTCGGTAGCATTGTGTTCTCGACAAAGAACGTGATGCACTCCATCCCCGGAAGCGCTAGGATTCCTTGCCAATGGAAAGGAGTTCCAAGATGAAATCAAGTTGGTTAAACTTGATCGTGTTATGTGGATTATTGTTGACACTAGGCGGCAGCATGGGAGCAACAGCACAAGGTTCCTCCCCGCAGGCCGAACTGAGCACCGCTTTCACCTATCAGGGCTACCTGGCCGAAGAAGGTGCCTTTGCCAACGGTGTCTATGATTTCAGATTTATCCTGTACGACGCTGAAGTTGGTGGGTCACAAGCTGGCACGATCGTCACTCAAAATGATTTGACCGTCATTGAAGGTCTGTTTACGGTGGTGCTTGACTTTGGCCCTGGCGCGCTTAATGGCGACGCCCGCTACCTGGAAATTGCCGTGCGCGAGGGCAGCAGCACCGGCAACTATACCACACTCAGCCCGCGCCAGCAGCTTGCTGCTACACCCTATGCATCCTATGCCGCGAGCGCGCCGTGGAGCGGTTTGACCAACGTCCCCAGCGGCCTGAATGACGGCGACGATGACAGCCTGGGTGAGCTCGCCTGCGCAGGCAGCCAGGTTGCCAAGTGGAACGGCACGACTTGGATCTGCGCCGACGACGACAACGGCATCACTTACGACGCCGGGACAGGCCTGAGCCTGGACGGCAGCACGTTCAATGTCGTCACTTCTGTGATCCAGCAGCGGGTCGCGACGGCCTGTCCCGGAGGCGCTGCCATCCGCCGGATCAATGAGGACGGCAGCGTGGTCTGTGAGACCGATGACGACACCCTGAGTGAGCTTGCGTGCGCCGGCAACCAGATTGCCAAGTGGAACGGCACGACCTGGGCCTGCGCCGCCGATGACAATGGCACCACCTATACCGCAGGCCTGGGCTTGAGTTTGGACGGCAGCGAGTTCAACATCGTCACCACGACCGTACAGCGGCGCGTCGCGACGATCTGTGCCGCAGGATCTGCCATCCGGCAGATCGATGCCAGCGGCAATGTAGTCTGCGAGCCGGACGACAATACCACCTACTCTCCTGGGAACCAACTCACCCTGGTAGGCACCGAATTCCGCGTGTACGAGGGTGTCGGCTCGGACCTGAACGCGGACCTTTTGGACGGGCAACACGGCAGTTTTTACCAATCTGCCACCAATATCGATGCCGGCACATTGAGCAACGATCGTTTTTCCGCCCACTCGGACCTGACAGCCGAAGGGTTCCTGGGCGACCTTTCCGGCGATTTGGCTCAAAACAATGGCACGAGGCAGATCAACCTCAACGCCGACCGCCTGGACGACCAGGATGGCAGCTACTACCAGGATGCCGACCACATCAATGCCGGCACACTAAACAACCTTCGCTTTTCCGCGTACTCGGACCTGGCAGCCGAAGGTTACCTGGGAAATGCGGCCGGCGACCTGGCCCAGAACAACGGCTTTTTGCAGCCCACGCTCAACGCCGACCTGCTGGACGACCAAGAGGGCAGCTATTACCGGAATGCCAACAACATTAATGCCGGCACGCTAAACACCAATCGCTTTTCCGCCTACTCGGACCTGGACGCCGAGGGGTACCTGACTGCCGGCGATACGGGCAGCCTGGCCCGAAACAACGGCACGCTGCAAAGCAGCCTCAATGCCGACCTGCTGGACGGCTATGATGCCGACGAGCTTGTCTCTGTAGGCGCTTTTGACGGGGGAGACCAGGCGTTGGCACTTGACAGCACGGACACGGTCGTCATCTCGGTGACCATTGTCGCGCCATTTGCCGGGATCATTGTCGTCACCGCGTCGGGCACCGCCGAGTTTACCGGCGGCGCGTCGGACGTGATAGAGTGCTCGATCACGACCGGAAGCACGGTCGACAGCACCCGCATGGTGCGCGCTTCGGACTTTGGGGCAGCGACGACCGAATATACGCCGTTCGCGTCGACACGCGGCTATGACGTTGCCAGCAGCGGGTCGTACACGTACAACCTGGTCTGCAAGGCATCGACCGGTTCGGTGATCGTACAGGACACAAACGTCACCGCAATATTCACCCCATAGGCTGGTGTGAAAATGAAACAGATTATGAAATACAAATATGGCAAGGCACTGCCGGTCGTGGCTATCCTCATCCTGCTGATCAGCGCCATCATCCAGGCCCAGGAGCAAGACGACCCCTTGACGCCGCTTGGAACAAGCTATGACCTGTTATGGTGGACGGTAGACGGCGGCGGCGGCACCAGCCACCGGGACAGGTACGCAGTCAGCGGCACGGCCGGCCAGCCGGACGCAGGGATGATGAGCGGCGGGACGTTTATCGTCTCCGGCGGGTTCTGGGGTACTGAAGGCGCTCTCCAAGGCATTCGCTACCCCGTCTATTTGCCGGTTGTCCTGAATAACAGCGCCGGCTTTTCCTACTTTGAGGACCCGCTGGAAAGCGAGGACAATGACAGCTATTCGCAGGCAAACGGCGTATTGTATTCTGGCCGAGATTACCACGGCTATCCCAACGATGCAAAAGACTATTTTAGCATTTACCTGCAAACGGCTGGAACGATTGCCGTCGATCTGACCAACCACACCGGGAATGGTGTACAATTGTCCTTGTTTTACGAGTCGGTGAACGACCGGGTCAAATACGACCTGACCTCGCCTTACCACATCGAATACACCGGGCCGGCGGGGTGGTACTATATCTATATCTATACTGCATCGGGTTACAACAGCACCACGCAGTACACTTTGCGGGCAACGTATCCGTAACGGCCCATTTTGCACCCAGGAGGATGATCTTTTGTCCGAGGAACTCGTATGGCCATACCCCATCCGATACGACAAAGAAACAGAGGCCAGTGCCGACGTGTTGGTACTTGGCGGCGGACTGGCCGGCTGCTTTGCGGCCATCGCTGCAGCACGACAAGGCGCAAGTGTTATCCTGGTTGACAAGAGCTGTGTCGCTCACAGCGGCGCGGCCGGCGCAGGCGTCGACCATTGGATGGACTGCCCGGCAAACCCCGCCAGCACGGTTGATCCCGAAACGTACGCACGGTCCTTGATCGATGATTTCAGGGGCGGCTTTGACAACGGGATCGCCACCTTTATCACGGCCAAGGACAGCTATGACGTCCTCTTGGAATTGGAACAGATGGGCGTCAAGATCAGGGATACCGGAGACGAATTCCAGGGCGCGGATTTTAGGGATGAGGCAACCATCGTACACAGCTGCCTGGCCCGCAAAGCGAGCAGCGGGTGGTTCGGCTTTGCGAGGCTGGATTATCCCAAACGCGATCCACCCGAATGGCGCAAATGGGTCACGGTCCAGCTCGAGAATGACCAGGTTGCAGTGAACAAGTTGGCGCTTGACTACTATGGCTCGCTTGAGGACAATTACGCGATGCACGGCAAACAGACGATGGAGGCACGATGACGGGACAACAGCCACGACTCTTGCCCAATCTGGTCACGCCCAACAAACCCGTTTTATTCGACGAATCGGTTTGCATTGGCTGCAACCGCTGCGTTGAAGCTTGTATGAGCGACATCTTTATCCCCAATCCACAAAAAGGCAAACCGCCGATCGTGCTGTACCCCGACGAATGCTACTATGGCGGTGCGTGTGTTATGGAATGTCTCTTGCGCGACAAGGGCGCAATCAAGATCAACTGGCCGTTGATGCAGCGCGTGCGCTGGAAACGCAAGGATACGAACGAACATTTCAGGATCGGGATGCCCGACCCGCCGCCGCCCAACACAAGACCGCCGGTGGAATGACAATGAAAAGCTATCGCCAGGAACTGTGGTTTGACGTGCCCGGACGGCGGGCGTTCATCAACATCACCCGCCAGGTTGAGGAGTGTTTGCACGAAAGCGCTATCCAGGAGGGACTGCTGCTTGTAAACGCACAACATATCACAGCAAGTGTGTTCATCAACGATGATGAACGCGGCCTGCACCAGGACTATGACGACTGGCTGGAAGAACTGGCCCCACACGAGCCGGTGAGCAAGTATCGTCACAACCGCACCGGAGAGGACAATGCCGACGCACATATGAAGCGGCAGATCATGGGGAGGGAAGTTGTGGTAGCGATTACCAACGGACGACTCGACTTTGGCCCGTGGGAACAGATATTCTACGGTGAGTTTGATGGGCGACGGAGGAAACGGGTGCTGGTCAAGATCATTGGAGAGTAGCCATCGGTCTAGTCCAGCGGGCTGCGGACAGCCAGGCCACCCCGGTTGAGGACATGGGTGTAGATCATTGTCGTCTTGACGTCCTTGTGACTGAGGAGTTCCAAAACAGTGCGGATGGAATAGTGTTTGAGGCGAATGGCGTCACGAACTCGATCTAGGAGTTTCTTAGAACTTGGTTCCATCGCTGTTTCCTTCCGGTACAGTTTGACCATTTCCAGACTGTGCGATACAATGCATTCATCCGGCAATCTCGCACATTCCGCAAAAAGGGGATGATAGGGTTATTATACGGAGAACCTCCGTACATGCAACTCTGGGGGTAGGTTAGATGGATTCCATCTACGATGCCGAAATAGCGGAAGAATGGATTCCCTATAGTCAATAGTTAGCGGGTAACATTTCAGCGAGAATAATGTGCCACAACATCTGTGGCTAACTTTAATACGCTAGCTCGCAACTCTTCGGGGGCAATGACATCCACGGATGCACCCATTCCCAGTACATATGTTTGGGCCTCTTCAATCCTT
>JAFGJF010000381.1 GCA_016929205.1 Anaerolineae bacterium | reverse complement strand
TTGGCTTGTTGAAAATAGGGATCGGTTCGCTGATCCTGACGCCAATGTCCTTGTTTCTTTTTCGTTCGTTTGGCCACACGCTCACTCCATCCACTCGCTCACGTCCTGTCCATGGGCGTATCGTTTGACCTGCTCGTACACCGGCTTGAGCACGAAATCCGGCGTCACGAACGTATAATGGTCCATATAACTGCCCTCCGGGGCCGGAAAACGGAATATCCACAGCACCGCCGCGTCGCACCACGGCCATGCCTGCCGTGCCAGCTCGTAGGCCTGTAGCGTATAGGCGACGCGCTGCCTGGGCGTCACCGATTGGGCCCAATTGGTATCATCGTTCCATCCCCCTTCGGTGATCATGACCGGCTTGTCGCCATCCCCGTTGCGCACCATAATCTCGCGCAGCAGCTCGGCCCGTCGAAAGTTGATCGTACCGGGCGCGGCATCCTCGCCGGGCGGCGCGGTCCAGCCGTAGGCGTGCACGGCCAGCGCGTCGAAATAAGGTCCGGCCCCGGCATCGTACAGCCCTTGCAGGTAGCTCAAATCGTCGACCGCGTCCGGCGCGCCCAGCGTCGGCGCGAGCGCCCCGCCCAGGATCGTGATCGCGGGATTGGCTTCCTTGGCCCGCGCAGATGCGATCCGCAGCATCTGGGCATATTCAGCCGGATCGGGCGGGCGATAGCCCCACTCGAAGGCCAGGTTGGGCTCGTTCCAGATGATCACGTGGTCGATCTGTCCGCGATAGTGATCGACAAAGGCGTACACAAAATCGCCCAGATCCGCGTAATGCTCGGGGGACAGATACGAGACAAAGCTGCCCTCCGGCCTGGCCCATCCTGGCGTGTAGCCGATGCGGGCAATGACGGTCAGCCCTTGCCGGCGCGCGTGGCGGACGACCAGGTCGGCGTGCGTCCAATCATAATGCCCCTTCCGAGGCTCGTAATAGACCCACGGAAAATATTCGACGATCCACCCGGCCCCCATCTCGCGCACCAGTTCCAGCGACTTTTTGATCTTCCATTCTTCCACTTCTTCGGTTAGCCGCGTGTGCACGCCGATCTTGAGATTGACGCTGTCGACGCGTTGCTGCGGCCCGAGCAAAACCAAAGCGTGTGGCGGGGTCAGCCCCCACACAGCGACCCAGGCGACGATCAAAACGCGAATCCCATTCCATAAACGACGATGCACATTTGACATAGGCCCAAATTATAGCGTGAACAGGTTTTCTCAACAAGTTGAGGCCCGCTCCGATCTCAAGACGAGCACGCTCCCGCTTATACACCGAGACGGCGCGCGCGCGCGCAAGATCGCAACGCTGTCAAAAACCCGTTTTTGTGTTATAATACAAAATGAACGATACAAAACCAATTTCGAGCGTCACAAAATGGGGGATAAACTTATGGCCAAAGAACGGGTGTTGGTTATCGACGATCGCAGGGAAAACATTGTCTTTCTGGCCAACCAGATCCTGAAGCCAAATGGCTACCAGGTCACCACAGCCCGCGATGGGGAAACGGGTTTGCAAAAAGCGCTGGAAGAAACCCCCGACCTGATCGTGACCGATTTGCGCATGCCGAAAATGGGCGGGATCGAGATCCTGCGCGAACTCGACAAAGCGGGCCGATCCATCCCCGCGATCATCACCACCTTTCACGGTTCCGAAGAGCTGGCGATCGAAGCCTTCAAGCTGGGCGCGCGCGATTACCTGATCAAACCTTACGAGATCGAAGCCATGTTGGAAGCGATCGATCGTGCCCTCGCTCCGGAACGCCGCTTCAAGGAAGAAAAAAGCGCCCTCCAGGACAACGTTGCCCAGGTCAACAAGCAGCTCGAACGCCGCGTCAAAGAACTGCGCATCCTTTCGGGGATCGGCAAAGCCGTTACCTCGGTACTCAACACGGAAAAGGTCTTGCAGCGCATCGTCGAGGCGGCGACGTTTCTCACCAACGCCGAAGAAGCGTTCCTGATGCTGATCGATGAAGAATCGGGCGAATTGTACATGCGCGCCGTCCAGGGTATGGGCAAAAAATATACCCGTTTCCGGCAAAAAGTGGACGACAGTATGGCCGGGCAGGTGATCCGCACCGGGCAGCCGGTGCGCATCGGGCGAGACAGAGGCAAAAAATCACACGAAGTGATGACCGGGTACCTGGTTCGTGACCTGCTCAACGTACCGATCCAGGTGCGCGAGAGGGTCATTGGTGTGCTGGGAGTCGACAATCTCACTGCAAAAGAGGGCTTTACCGAAAACCACGAGTACTTGCTCTCCGCCTTGGCGGACTATGCGTCCATTGCCATCGACAATTCCAATCTGTACGAACTGATGGAAAAACGCGCCCTAGAGATCACGCAGCTATTTGAATCTCATCAGAGCAGCGGCAGTGAGGAACAGGAACAACAACTGCGCGTTCGAGAGAAACAGATCGAGGAAGAACGCGCCCATCTCAAGATGATTGCCGAGCAACTGCACCTTCTTGGTACCCAGCTTGAAGAAATACAAACGCGGATCAAAAACGCCTGATCAGGCCCAACTCGCCCTCCCGTTCCGGGCGTCAGAGTTGGCGGTTATTCTGGCTTGGCCGCTTCCGTTTCCAATTGGGTGATATAGCGGTCGATGGCCTCGCGCAAGTTCTTCCAATCCGCCGGTTTGAGGTTAAACTTGGCCTGTTGGGTGATCGGCAGTTCGCCGGCATCGGCCACTTTGGCTTTTCCCTTGGCCACGCGCACGCGCCGCCGCCCACCTTGATCGATGATCCCCACCGCAAACATCCATCCTGCACCGGCCGGGATCAAAGTCCAGGTATCCCATTTTGCTGCGTATTGGCTCGTTTCTTCTTCACTCATTGACCATTCTCCGTGTATTCATTCAGTGCGCCAAGTTTAGCGCGCTTGCCTGCGCGTTTCCCAAATCCCTGCCCCCAGCAGCAGCGCGACCAGGACGACAATCAATGCCACGCGTATCGTTTTGTCCGGGTCTATGCCCGTCGTTGGCAAATGATTCACCGTTTTGTCCGCCACCGTGGCGGCTGGCGTTCCAGTCGGCGTGGCGGTCGGGGGTTTCGCCGGCGTCGATGTTGGTGACTCGGTCGGTGTGGCCGTCAGTGTCGGCGTATGCGTCGGCCTGGGCGTCACCGTCGGGGTGTTCGTCGGCGTCGACGTCGGAAGCGCCGTAAAGGTTGGTTGTGGGGTATAGGTTGGCGCAGGTGTATGCGTCGGATAAGGTGTATAGGTTGCGGCTGGCGGCGCCGCTTGTGCCGTCTCTGTCGGCCGGGCGGCCAGGCGCGGTTCGGTTGCAAAAGACAGATCGACCCAGGGAGAAAGCATCAGCAGAAAAAGCAGCAGCACACCTGCCGCAGCGCCAATCAGCACCCATTTCCATAACGGTCCGGGCGTCGTTCCCGGCGTGCGCAGCAGGTTGATCCAGGCCGCCAGCCAGCCAATGATAAATCCCAGTAAAAGCGTCAGTAATCCGGCAACCAAAAACGAAAACATTGGCGCAACTCCTCCCCCCCAGTCCGCCTCAGCAGCGGCAGGCGTGGGGCTTACAGAAGGGGCGCTCCTCGCAACAGCCCCCCGTAACTCTTTTTGCGTGGGAACCAGAGCCATTAGCAATATGATGAGGATTGCCGAAATCGCCACGACGATCTTTTTGGGAGTTCGATCGTCCGGAACCATATTCGCTCATCTCTATCAGCCTGTTATCTCGCCTCACTTTGATTATAGGGCCAATATGATGTTTTGTCAAGACATAACGAGTCGACATAATGCTATTGACTCAACAAGGCCCGCAAGATGGCAACCGCGGCGCGCTTGTCCAGCGGCTCATTGTTGTTGCCACACTGCGGGCTGTGGATGCAAGAAGGACAGCCCGAATCACACGGACAGGTCGCAACCATCTCGAGCGTCGCCTGCCACCAATCGCGCAAAACTTCAAAACCGCGTTCGGCCAGGCCGACGCCGCCGGGATAGGCGTCGTAGACACAGATCAGCGGCCCTTCCGTGTCGGCGTGCCTGATCGTGGACACCCCGCCCAGGTCAAAGCGATCGCACATCGCCAGCAAAGGCAGCATGCCAATGCAGGCGTGCTCGACGGCGTGCAGCCCCCCTGCAAAATTGCCTCCCTGTTGGTCGATTTGCCCCCCCCAATTCGATGGGACCGTCCACCACACAGCCATGGTCTCGAAACGCTGTGGCGGCAGATCCAGGGCCGTCTGATCGAGAATGTCGTCGCTAAATGGCTTTTTGCGCGTATACCCCACCACCTGCGAAGTGACCCGCACCCCACCATAGAAAGCGAGATGTGAATCGAACTGTTGGTGTCGCAGTGAGCGAATGATCTGGATCTCGTTCAACTCGCGCGGTTGGGTATGGTAGCCGGGTTCGGCCTGTTTGAGCAGTGCGATCCCGGCCTGCAAGTCGAGTTCGGTCACCACATAACTCGTCCCTTGATGCAAATAGACCGCGCCACGATGCACGCGCAGATGCGCCGTCGTGGCATCCATCTCTTCCAGCAAAACGCGGCGTCCATTCGTCACGTCGAGCAGGGCAACGCGC
>JAFGJF010000380.1 GCA_016929205.1 Anaerolineae bacterium | reverse complement strand
TGTCGGACCACGGCATGGGCTGGCCCGGAGGGTGGAGCGATCCTGCACCGGGCGGCAAGGGGGATGCCAATATTCCGCTTGCCTCTGCGCTGGGCGATGAGTTGTACTTGATGGAATTGGACGAGGCCCTGGGCGCGATCCGGGCCCAGACCGGTATCGAGCAGTTTGAACTGATCGGCATGGATGCCTGTTTGATGGCCCACCTGGAGGTGTTTGGTGCGTTGGCACCGCACGCGCGCTATGCTGTAGCCTCGCAAGAGACCGAACCTGCCCTGGGGTGGGCGTACACCGGCTTTTTGCAGGGGCTGGTCGACCATCCCGATATGAACGGCGCCGACCTGGGGCGGCTCATCGTCGACAGCTACATCCAGCACGACCAGCGCATCGTCGACGACCAGGCCCGGGCCGAGTTTCTGCGGCAAGGATCGCCGATGGGCGGCCTGTACAGCCTGTTCGGACAGATGAGCATTGAGCAGCTTGCAGCCAAGATGGAGCAGAACATCACCCTGACGGCCATTGACCTGCACGGGATTCCCGATCTGATGGACAGCCTGAACGACCTGTCCTTTGCTTTGCAGGGCGTCGACCCGGCTGTTGTCGCCCGCGCGCGAACCTACGCCCAGTCATTCACCAGCATTTTTGGCAAGGAGGTGCCGCCGTCCTATATTGACCTGGGGAACTTTTGCCAGGTGCTGCGGGGAGAGCAACTCAGCACCCAAGCTTCCCAGGCTGCCGATCGCGTGCTGGCTTCCTTGAACGCCGCGATCGTCGCCGAGCGGCACGGTCCCCAAAAGCCGGGTGCAACAGGCGTCTCGATCTATTTCCCCAACTCGCAGCTTTACGGCACGCCGGTTGCTGGCCCTGAATCCTACACCGCGATCGCCCGTCGTTTTGCCGGTGCCTCCTTGTGGGACGATTTCCTGGGGTTCCACTATACGGGACGGGCCTTTGAGCGGGAGACTGGCGCGATTGTCGTTCCGGAGCGTGGGACGGAGATCAGCGCGCCCGGGGCAGGGCAGATTGGGCTTTCGCCGATCACCCTTTCCGGCGACGTGGCTGCGCCCGGGCGTCCGGTGGTGCTCAGCACCGACATCCAAGGGCAAAACATCGGCTATGTCAAGCTTTTTGTCGGTTTTTACGACCAGGAGTCAAATTCGATTTTTGTCGCCGACGCCGATTTTCTCGAAAGCGATGACACACGCGAGGCGGACGGCGTGTATTATCCCGATTGGGGCGACCGGACCGAATTCACCATGGCTTTCGAGTGGGAACCGGTCGTGTTTGCCATCGACGATGGCATCGACTCGGTCGTGGCCTTGTTTACCCCGCAGAGTTATGGAGCCACATTCGAGGAGGCCGTGTATACCGTCGATGGGCTCTATACCTATGCCGATGACGGCGAGTCGCGCCACGCACGGCTGTATTTCAGTGATGGCTTGTTGCGGCAGGTGTTTGGTTTTACCGGGCAGGACGAGACCGGCGCGCCGCGCGAGATCATTCCCCAGCCGGGAGATACGTTTACAGTCTTGGAAAAGTGGATGGATCTCGATACGCAGGGCAAGGTCGTGCAGACGGCATCTCAACCGGGTGGCACGCTGACTTTTAGCGACCAGATGTTTGCCTGGAAAACGCTGGATGCCGCGCCGGGCGCGTACATTGTCGGCTTTATCGTCGAAGACCTGGATGGCGACGAGTTCGAGGTCTATACCCAGGTCGGCGTCGAGTAGGCGGTGAGCACGATGGCACATTCCACGCAGATCGAACTGTTTATGGGTACTGTCGACTCGCCACTGGGCTTGATTGAGGTTGGCGCTACGGCCATGGCGGTTGTGTCTTGCTTGTTCGTCGAGCAGCTCCGGCGTGACGTTGTTTCAAACCCGGTGGTCGAGTTGGCGATCCGGCAGCTTGGGCAATATCTGGCCGGCGATCGGCGTGAGTTTGATCTGCCGATCCTGCTTCAGGGCACCGGGTTTCAGAAACGGGTGTGGCAGCAGTTGTTGGCCATTCCCTTTGGCCAGACCTCATCGTATCTGGACATTGCCATCGCCATTGGCAATCCCAAGGCTGTGCGGGCTGTGGGTGCGGCGAACGGGCAAAATCCAATATCGATCATTGTTCCCTGTCACCGCGTGGTCGGCAGCGATGGCAGCCTGGTCGGGTATGGCGGCGGCCTGTGGCGGAAGGAGTGGCTTTTAAGGCACGAAGGCAGCTTGTTGTTGTGATGTGAGAGGAGAAACGTGCACATTGGCCTGGACTTTGGGACAACCCATTGTGGCGCGGCAGTTTACGACGGGGAGCGCGTGCGTGTTTTGCCCCTTGACCCCGCCAGCCGCGATCCGACGGTGATCCGTTCGACACTCTATATCACTCGCGACCACGAGATCACGATTGGGCAAGAGGCGATTGACACCTATTACCGGCAGAACACGGGGCGCCCCAGCCGGATGATCCGCCAGTACGTCGGCGAGATCGAGATCACGACGGGCGAGATCGGATCGGTCAAGGGCTACCCCGTTGGCCCGTCGACCTTTGTGCGCGATGTGTACGTGATGGTCGACGAACTGACCCCCGGACAGCTGCTGCGTTCGCTCAAAAGTGCTCTGTCAGGCAGCTATGAGGGCACGACGATCTTTGATCGGTATTACGAGCTGGAAGAGCTGATCGCGATCTATATGCGGGAGCTGCGTTCCCGGATCGAGGCTCAATTGGGCGAGACCGTGGACGGCGTCATGATCGGCCGCCCGGTTCATTTCGTGGGCGGCGGCCAGCAAAGAGACGACCAACGGGCCGAGCGGCGGCTGTATCGTGCCGCCCGGCAGGCTGGCTTTGTGGACATCTCTTTCGAGCTGGAACCGGTCGCTGCTGCGCTGCACTATGAGCAGATGGTCAAGAAGCCCCAGAATATCGCCGTATTCGACTTTGGCGGGGGCACCCTGGATATCACGGTGATGCGCATTGGCAGGACCGGCCAACGGCAGGTCTATGCCACCGGCGGTTTGGGCATCGCCGGAGACGATTTCGATCGGCGGATCATTGAGGGGGTGCTGCTCGATCATTTTGGGCGCGGCTCGACCTGGAGCCAGGAAGGCATCCCGTTTCCCGATCACTATACCGATGCCCTGGTCAACTGGCAGACGCTTTCCGATCTGAACCAGCCAGAGACGCTGCGTTTTCTCCGCCAGGCGCAGCACACCAGCAGCCACCCGGACCAACTCAAAGCGCTTGAATCGCTGTTGGCCAACAATTATGCCATTCGTATGATTGACCAGGTAGAAAAAGCAAAAATTGTCCTCTCGGCGGATCGTTTCGCCGTGATCGAACTTGCAGGTGAAGACCTCGACATCTGGCAGCCGATCGCCCGTTCCCAGTTTGAAACCCTGATCGCTCAGGAAATGCATGGCATCGAGGCTTGCTTGTTGGATACGGTGGCGCGTTCGGGACTGGGCGTGGGCGAGATCGATGCCGTCGTGCGCACGGGCGGCTCGGCAGAGGTCCCTTGTGTGATTCAAATGATGGAGCGCATCTTTGGGCCGGAGCGGGTTGTCCTCTCGGATGTGTTCAATAGCGTCACCGCCGGCCTGGCGATCCGGGCTTCTATGGAGGCGATCTAGTGTCATCTCAATATCTTGGGGTAGGGGTAGGTCTTGTGCCTACCCAAGGGCAACCACAAGGGATTGCCCCTACTTTTTGAGAT
>JAFGJF010000379.1 GCA_016929205.1 Anaerolineae bacterium | reverse complement strand
TCGCCGTCGAGATCGACCGTCAGATGCTGCCCTCTTTGGAGGAATCAGTGCAAGGTCTGGAAAACGTGGCGATTGTGCATGGCGATATTCTTGAGCAAAATATCCCCACGCTGGCCGGACACAAATACAAAGTCGTCGCCAATCTGCCGTATTACATCACCTCATCGGTGTTGCGACATGTCCTCACAAGTTCGGCTCGTCCCACACTGATGGTGATCACCATCCAACTCGAAGTAGCACAACGCATTATCGCCCAAGCTGGCAAGCTCAGCTTGCTGGCTGTCAGCGTTCAATTCTATGGCACGCCGCACATCGTCGCCCGTATTCCACCGGGCTCGTTCCGGCCTGTGCCCAAGGTGCATTCGGCCGTCGTCCGTATTGATTGTTTTGAGCAGTTGCCGTGGGGCCAGGTAGATGAAAAAGCGTTCTTTCGCACCGTACGCGCCGGATTTGCCCAACGCCGCAAGCAATTACGCAACGCACTGAAAAGCGGGCTCGGGCGACCCATGGAAGAAATCGTGCACGCATTGTCCGCAGCCGAGATCGACGACAAACGCCGTGCCCAGACGCTGTCGATCGAAGAATGGGTGGCGTTGAGCAACGCCCTCATTCAAGCGGAAGGGTAACCACCGCATTTTGCGGTTCGGGGGGTGGCTTGGCAATCACGATCACCCGGTGCGAGTTGCCCGTGTAGGGCCAACAAGTAACCATGGTCACACGTTCGTCGGGGAAAGATTCTATCCAGCGGGCGTTTTCCTGGCGCTTCTCCAGTGAAACGTCGCGGTCCGGCAGAACCATCTTTTCCTCAATCACATAAGGATAGCCTCGATCGCCCACGTAAAGCACCACCTGATCGCCCACCTCGACATCGATGAGATATCGAAACACCTCGCCCAGGATGTTGTTATGCCCTGAAAGCACCGTGTTTCCGACGTGACCGGGATAGGCCGAGTTCTGGTGAAAGCTGACCGCATAGTCGGCGACTTGCCAGGTCAATACTTTTTCGTCACCAACCTGCATCACTTTGCGGGAAACCTCGACGATTTTCGAATCCAAATTGATCGACGGGATCACGATCCGATCGGGCAAGCGATCGGCCGGCGGGCGCAACGGCGTTGGCGTAGGCGTTGGCGTGGACGTCGGCGTTGGTGTGGACGTAGGCGTCGAGGTCGGCGTTGGTGTGAACGTCGGCGTTGAGGTCGGCGTCGAGGTCGGCGTTGGTGTAACCGTTGGCGTCCGGGTGGCAAGCAATTGTAGTAACGTGCGTGGTTTAGACGCAACCGATACAGGCGTAGCTGTCGAGCTGTCCGCCAAAACAGTCGGAAAGGCGGTCGCGGTCATCAAAGAGGCTTCGGCCTTGATCAATCGGGGAGCAAGCCAAAAGGCCATCATTGCCGCAAAACACACAGCCGCGATTAGAATGAGGATGATGCTAACTGCTGGCCTGGCGAGCTTGAATGGTTTTGAGACAGGCGCCGGCAGCACCGTTGGCGTATCGACAGCAGGCTGCACCGGTTCGCCACAGAAAAACGGGCAAGAACGGTACTGCCCCGATAGACAGAGGCGACTCTGAATCCCGGGCGCGACGACAATATCTTTGCCACGAACGGTGCATCGATGCTGATGAGTTGGATAGGCCTGCGGTGCCTGTAAAGCACCTCTGACCGTTTTTAGGTAAGGACAAACGCCTGACACAAACAACTCCCTGCTTGACGTAACGAGTCCCCCAACGAATACGCTACCTTATCATACCGGGTTTGCTGGAATATGTCAAGTAAAAGGCACGCCGGAAAAATTACGTCACCTGCCAACTTTTTATCAAGTCGTCCACGCCGCCCGGTTGGGGAGGCATCTGGTATACAAAGAGCAAATAGCCGACATTAACGTCGACCGGCAGCCACCCTTCAATTGGAAAATGCACGCTCACGACGCGCGTACCAGGACGCAGTTTCAAGATCAACTGTGGAGCCAGGCGCTCCAAAACCTTGGGCGATAAATACAAAAAGACAACGTCAGCATCGTCCAGGTTGACATCAAACAGGTTTTTTTGCCGGATGGAAACGCGCCGGACGACGCCATTCACCAACGCGCGCAACCACGCCACAAGGCAGTGCGTCGGCTCGATCTCGACGCCAACCCCACGTGCCTGATATGCTTTGGCAGCAGCAACAACCACGCGTCCGTCGCCCGCGCCCAGATCGTAAACCTTTTCTCCCGGCATGAGGTGGATCAGATCGAATGCTGCTCGAATCAGATCCGGGCGAGACAGCGCGCCAGACGTTCCATAAATGCCCGGCATCCCGAGCCAAAACCCGCCCCACACGAAAAGCACAAGCCCGATATAGGCTAGCGCTGTACATACGTCAAAACCAGACTCTACCATAACCCACCCATTCCGACTATGGCTCGACGCCAAACCAGCGCTTGACACGCCGCCGGTAGAGATACCACCATCCAAACGCCAGACCGATGCTGGATTCCAAAACGACGGCCGTGACCCACGCCTGACCGGGTGAAAACAACGGTATGCCAACGAGTGGACCCCACACAGGCAAACTGCCGACGAAAAGCAAGCCATAATAAGCCGTAATCAATCCCAGGAAGAGCTTTCGCCCCCAATTGCGCAGTCTGGCAAGACCAACGATCGCCACAATCAAGGCTGACACGTACGCCGTGGTCACAGCCACAGCAGGCACGGTCAACAGAAAATTCAAGGTGCCATCCTCTGCCTGTTTGATCGAAAGCAAAAAGGCACGAAAGAGGATCTCGATCGCCAACCCAGCGGCCCATATACACAACATCCAGATTCCAATCGAACGTCGTTGTTGAACGCGCGTCACGGCACACCCCCTTGATGATCGACGATCTCGCCAAGCCACGTCGACTCCCAATTCAAAAGCGCCTGATCGAGGTCATACTGCTCGTTGACAAACTGCTGCCCGGCCCGTGCCAGCCGTTCCCGATCTGCCGGGTTTTGCAGCAGGCGGACGACGGCAGCGGCAAAATCGCTCGCCTCATCGGCCAACAACAGGTGCACCTCCGGCACAGCGCCCACGCCATGATTGCTCACCGAGGTCGCCACCACCGGCGTACCTGCCGACAGTGCGTCGATGACTTTTTGCAGCAATCCTCCACCCACGAACAAAGGTGAAACCGATACTGCCGCCGACCGATACCACGGAACGAGCGATTCGGCAAAGCCAACGATAAAAACGTGCTCGCCATCGTGCCTGCCCAAGATCTCTGGCGGGGGATCGTATCCGACCACGTAAAATCGAGCCTGGGGCACGCGCGCCAGTACATCGGGCCACACCCGGTCCAAAAACCAAAGCACACCTTGCACGTTAAACGCGCGATACATAGCCCCGACAAAGAGCACGTTCGGGCCGGACGGCACCGCAGGTTCAACGTCATCCACGATGTTAAAAGAAGCGGATAAAGGCAAGAGCAGAAGCGGTTTGCGAGTATAGTGCGGCGCGATCAGACGGCGGTCTCCCTCAGAAATGGTCGCGATCAGATCGTAGCGGCGACATATCCACAATTCAAGCGCGTGCAACAAACAAGAGACAAGCTCGAGGCCCCAACGACGCACACCACGCGCGCTGGCGGCCTGCTGCTCGAACAGAAACCAATTGACATCCAGAGGACGAAAAGAGGTGAACGGGCGGGCAAGGCCAAGAATTGTCAACGCCGTTTGTGTCACTTCGACATGAACAAAATCCGGCTGCACTGTTTTCAGGGCACAACGAGCCTCGCGGCGCAATGCCAGATAGCTACGCAAAAAGGCCAACGGCGTGGGACCGGGGAGTGCAGTATGATGAGGCACGGTATAAATGTGTTCGCAAAAAGGACGCGTCTCATCGATCAACTGCATCTCTTGCTCACGCACGCGAGCGACTAGCGAAACGCGATGTCCCTGCCGGTGAAGAAATGCGATGACGTGGAACACGGCTTTTCCACCCGCGTGCCCGACCGATGGCGCGGGGAATTCTTTATAGATTACCAGGACAGAGGCCACTCTGATAGTTGCACAGAATAGGACCCAATTTGTGAACGGCTCCTATACTCGTGCTAGACTCCCTTCTTGTCAAAACGTACGGTTCGGGTGTCTTGTTCTAACCCCGTCGGCACGGTCAATGGTGCGTACAAATCCGGCCGGCGTGTCCTGATCCACCGCTGGCCGGTGCTCTGCTCGACAAGCGACATATCCAGATCGGCAATAACCATATCGTCGCCTGCCGCCCAGGTCTCGGCCAGAATGCGGCCATATGGATCCAGGATCATGGCGTTCCCGGTCCGAATCTCGTCATCGTCCACGCCTACGCCGTTGCTGAAAATAAGAAAAAGCCCGTTGTCGTGGGCACGTGCTGGCAGCCAGCGCATCAACCATGCGCGTCCCTTTGGCCCCCGAAATTCGGCCTCAATGGCCTGCGGATCATGATGGCGATTATGCCACAGCGCGGGATCGACCAGCCCCATCGTGTGCGGATCGGGCGAATCACAGCCTCCGGTCTGGTGGGGAGCAAACAAGATCTGGGCCTTCTCAAGCGCAGTGATCCGAACATTCTCGCCGATATTGTTATCGTAGCAAGTCAACACGCCTATGCGGCACCCGAGCTGAGTATCGAACACCGTGTACTCGGATCCGGAAACCATATGCTCGCTGATAAAACAGTGTAACTTGCGGTGGCGTCGACACTTGCCATCGGGCATAGCCACGACAAACGTATTGTAAAGCGTGCCATCGGTCGTCACTTCAATCAATCCGGCACCGACGACCATTTTGAACCTTCGCGCCAATGCCAGCAGTGCCTGTGATGAAGGGCCATCGAAAACCGGCTCGGCTAGCGCCGTCAACTCGTGCCGTGAGAGCTTGCGCAGATGCCAATAGCCGGTTATACAGCATTCTGGAAAGACGATCGCCTCGACCGATTGGCGCGCTGCTTGCTCGACAAACGCCCTGATTTTAACCAGGTTTGCTCGTTTGTTGTTTGGCAGATGCTCAAACTGCACCGCAGCCGCGCGTATCGTCTCCGGCACGCTTTTACCCTCCACTTGAAAGAATTGTTCCTTATCACTCATACCAGACAGATTGATCAAGATGCTGTTCAAGCTGCGATGTCGTGTCGAGTACAAGATCCGGCTGAAGTCGCTCCAATTCGGGACGCTCGCCAAATCCGCACAATACAGCAACGGTCAGCGCCCCGGCCCGCTTGCCGGCATGGATATCCAAGGTCGTGTCGCCCACCATCACACATTGTTCTAGTTCGCAACCTAGCTCTCGTGCCGCATAGCGGATCGGCTCTGGGTGCGGTTTCAGGCGTTTGACATCCTGCCGGGTCACTACGGCCTTAAACACATCTTCCAATCCAAACTTTTTGAGGAACCTTTGCGTGTCGTCCCGGTTACGAGTGGTCACAATACCGAGGCTATACTCCTGGCTCAAACGTTTGACTAGATCGATCGTGCCATCGACACACGCATAACGATGAGGTGCCTGCCACGCAATCATTTTGCGAAATCGCTCTCCCATTGAAAGCACCAGGCTATCCAGGCCGACAGTATCCAGGATCGTGATCACAATATTCATCGGCGTTTCCAGAAACATGATCAGCCGCCGCGCCAGACGCTTGCTGTCATACACTTTGTCCAGGAATGCAACCGGGCGCAGTCGCATAGCCCACCGTTCCACCGCCATATCGTCACTATCTAGCAGCGTGCCATCCAAATCGAACAGGAACGCACAAATGCCCCGTTCTCGAGCCAAATCGGCAAACGTAGGCGGTGGTGGGAAAGGATCGAGGCCGGCCAATTTGCAGTAAACGTAGTAAAGAATATCGCGCAGGCTGGCCAGAACCGGTGCCGCAAGCAGCACACCAAGAATGTTGCCCAACGTCGCCCCGGCCAATACGCCAATGATCACGATCAACGGATGGAGATTCAAGCTAGCCCCAATAATACGTGGTACAAGCAAGTTATTTTCCAGGTTTTGAATGAGGATATAGATCACCGTAACCAAAATAGCGACGCCAAGATTCGACATATTGATATACGACGAGCCCTGAAAGAGGGCCAACAAAATAGCAGGAACCGAAGACAATATCGGTCCGAGGTTCGGAATCAATTCGAGTACGCCAGCAACGATACCGAGAGCTGCACTATACGAAATTCCGACTGCGGCCATAGAAAGCCAGGTAACCACGCCGATCGTGATGCATAACACGAGTTGGCCGCGCAAAAAGGCGTTCCAGGTTTTGTTCAGCCTAGCGAAAAGCTGGGTGACTTCTGAGCGAAAATGCCTGGGAACGATGTTCAACAGTGCCGGGCCGATGCGCTCCGCGTCGGTCATCATATAAAACGAGAGCATGGCGATGAGGACAACCCAACCCACACCAGAAGCCACGCCAAGCACAATCGAAAAGGCACTGCCGGCGATGGGCGAGATCGCACTTTGCGCCAACTTGAGCAAATTGTCAAAATTGACCGGTTGAATGTCACTCACAGGAAGCTGGATGACATAACCCAATATCTCGATTTGCTCAAACTGTGCAACCCAGCTCAGCACTGTGTTGACGATTGCGTTCAAATCGATTTGCAGCTTGCGTACCTCGTCCACAATTGTGGGGACGATGATCGCCGGAACGGTAGCGATCAGGCCAATACCGATCAAATAAAGCAAAAGCGTCGCCACACCACGGCCAATATGCAGCTTTTTGGAGAACCAGCCCACCAGTGGGGCAAAAACATAGGACAATAACGCGGCAATGATCACCGGCGGCAGCATAGATCGGAAGCTGTACAGCAGCAACCCGGCCAGAACCATCAAGGTTGCAGCGACAAGTTGTTTGGTCGCATACCCCCATTGTGTCGATTCATCCATATGGGCTCACTCCACTCGCTCTTGAGGCGTTGTTTGTTCTTCCAACGCCGCTTGTGTCTCGATCGTTTCCTCCAAGATCTCGGCTGCCTGTTCACGATTGCGCAAACGTTTGAGGAATCCAGGAGAACGAATCCGGTTCCATAATTGCTTGCGGAAGCGATCGGCGGTCTGCTTCCAATCTTGACCGATGCCGCCATGCGCCCAATACTCGCGTGCGGTCAACCCCAGCGCTGCCGTGGCAATTGCCGCATACAAGCCGCTGCCCAGCCAATTGGCAATCGGAACCGGCACGATCTTGATCAACTGCCGGAACCCTTCGCGCAGTCCAACCCCGCCTCCCAACGTCAGCAATATCTCTTTGGCCGTGTCCCAGGATACTTGTTTCCCAAACACGCGCCCCAATTGCAGCACCAGACCGACCTGAATTGCCATCAGTGGAAAAAAATCGGCAACTGGCAACGGGGTGCTGCCCACGGCAAAAGCCGACACCGCTGCCCCGGCGATATAACGCGCCGCAATCTGGCGGCGGTATTGGGGCACCAGTTCACTGACCAGCGACAACAAGCCTGGATTTAGGCGAATCAACGCAAACACGATCTGTTCCAGGTTGGTTCCCTTGGTTGCCGACGCAAGGATCAAATCATTCTTTGAAACGCCCAGGTCACGTGCTGCTTTGTCGAGCACCTGATCTTGATACTTGTCAACGAGATCAATCTTGTTTAGCACCAGCACCATCGGTTTTTTGAGCTGGCGTAATTCTTCAAACAACTCGCGTGTGCCCTGGGTTACGCCCGATGCGGCATCAAAGACAACGATCAGCGAGTCGGCAGCACGCGCCGCCGATAGAGCCAGTGCCTTGCGCTCCTCTCCCGCGGCTTCGTCTCCGCCGGGCGTATCGATCACGGTACACAACCCAGCATCAGCTGCTTGCAACAAACGCGTCGTACCTGGCACGGGACTGACCTCGGCCTGGGTTTCCTTGGGCATGATCAGGGCATTGAACAATGAAGACTTGCCCACATTGACTGGGCCGACGATGCTGATCTGGCGACGCTCTTGGTCAAAGACGCCCTCGTACTGGCGCAGCGCAAGGCGAACGATCTTGAAAAAGACGGTAGGATTCACATCCTGTACCAGCGCTTCCAGATTTGCCGCAATGATACTCTTTTTGTCGGTCGGCAGTGCTTCGTATACCGTCTGCAATAAAATACGTGAATCGTCAGAGACGTCACTCAGTAGCTTGGAGAGAACCTCTTGAAAATTGGGGGGATTTTGATCTGTTCCATCTTGTGTAATGGGTGATGGCGGCATGTCCGGTGGTTTTTCTACATCTTGCACCGTTTGATCCTTTCATAGCTCATTGAGATACGCAACCAGCATCTGGATCGCTCGCTGCGCGGACAAGATCTTGTTCTCTATACGATCTTGATCCCAAATATGTCGCTCACATTGCTCGACACCTGGGCCGACAAGTGCGATGTATACCAGGCCCACCGGCTTGTCTGCCGTACCACCCGTGGGTCCGGCGATACCGGTTGTGGCAAGAGCATAATCTGCCCTCAACAAACGACGCACACCTCGCGCCATTTGCAGTGCTGTCTCCCTGCTGACCGCACCCACTGTAGCCAATGTCTCTGCCTCGACCCCAAGTAATTCCTGTTTCACCGAGTTGGCGTACGAGATCACGCCGCCGAGGTAGTAATTGGAACTGCCCGGCACGTCGGTTATGAGGCTGCCGATCAAACCACCAGTACACGACTCAGCCGTCACCACGGTGCAGTTATGTTTGACGAGCAGGTAACCTGCCTCTTGCTGCAATCCAGTCATTTTATTCGAGACACATCAGAGTATGACATCTGCGATGAAAAAGCGTAGCACAAGAAACAACCTTGCACTACGCAAGAGATTTTGTTATAAACACGACAGAAACCAGGGCAAACGTTACACTGGTTCCATCTCTAACAGCTTGTAAATGGCGTCCAGTAGCTCTTGTGGGCCAAATGGCTTGGTAATGTACGCATCGACGCGGGCAATGTGCAAGCCCAGCACCTTATCGATGCTCTGCGCTTTGGCCGTCACCACAATGACGGGAATGTCACTCAGTCGGTCATCTGCCTTTACTTGGCGATAGACCTCCCAGCCATCCATACCGGGCATCATCAAATCGAGAAGGATCAAGTCAGGCTTATCTTCTCGGATCATATCCAGGCCTTTTTGTCCGCCATCTGCTCCCCGAAAATCAAACCCTTTACGCTCCAGTATCAAACGAACCAGATCGATCATTTCGGGTTCATCTTCAACGCATACGACCTTTTTTCTTTCTGCCATCTCGAATCCTTCCACTCTGTTTACAAACAGTCGTTCAAAACCTGTCTATTGTTTGTGAGGCTCGTACATAGCCAGCACTTTTTCGACGCTCTCTACCAACTCTCGTGGGCCAAACGGTTTGGTCACATAGTCTTGCACCTTGGCAACGTTCATCCACAACACTTTGTCAATCGGGGCCGCCTTGGCGGTCACGACGATCACCGGGATATCCCGCAAATCGACTTCTTCTTTCATATGATGAAACACGTCACCGCCATCCATTTCGGGCATCATCAAGTCTAGCAGGATCAGGTCGGGCTGTTCAGCACGCATCATATCCAACCCTTGCTGTCCGCCTTCTGCACCCAAGACCTGATATCCCTTGTTCTCCAGGATCAACTTGATCAGATCAATCATCTGTGATTCATCTTCGATGCAAAGGATCTTTGTCATTCCAGCGCCTCCTCTATGGTTCGAAACGATGATCGTAACCGAATGACCACATCGAGCTCTTGACCATCCCCAGAGCTAAACGTATTCTTGAGCAGTTTCAACGCCGCTCAGCACGCGCCATGCCCCTTGTGCCAGAGCCAACATCTCCATTTGGCCCGGGTACACAAAAACAGGCGCAATCCACGCGATACGCTCAGAAATCCAGTCGTTCAATATCTCGATTCGGGCCAACCCCCCGGTCAAAAAAATGGCGTCGACTTGGCCCTTGAGCACAGTCGCCATCAGACCAATCTCTTTGGCAATCTGATACGCCATCGCTTCCACAATCAACCGCGCGTGCTCGTCACCATCCTGAATACGTCGCACGATCTCGACGCCATCGTTGGTCCCCAGGTGAGCGACCAATCCGCCCTGACCAACCATCTTTTTAAACATCTGATCATAGGTGAGGCACACATCCTGATAGGGTGACACCGAATAACACATTCGCATCACGTCGCCGATTGGCAGCCCACCAACTCGCTCCGGCGAAAAGGGACCGGTGCCGTCAAGCGCCTGGTTCACATCGATCATCCGCCCTCTGCGGTGCGCACTGACCGTGATCCCCCCCCCCAGATGCACACCGATCAGGTTCAAATCCGGATACGCTTTACCCAGTTCCTTGGCCACCCGCCTACACGTTGCTTTGAGATTGAGTGCGTGGGAAAGGCTGCGCCGTTCAACCTCTGGCAGGCCGCTAATGCGCGCCAACGGCTCGAACTCGTCCACCGAAACCGGATCAACGATAAACGCCGGAATATCTATCTGTGTGGCGATCTCGTTGGCAATGATGCACCCCAGGTTAGAAGCATGCTCGCGCCCCGGTGAGTATCTCATCTCGTGCAACATCGTGTCGTTGACACGATACGTTCCGCTGGAAATCGGCCTCAGCACGCCGCCCCGCCCAACGACAGCATCGATGCTTTGCAGCGAGATCCGTTTTTCGTCCAACAGTGTCAAGATCGTATGGTAACGAAACGTATACTGGTCTATAATTCGTGAATATCGCGCAATTTCCTTGGTCGAGTGGTGCAACGTCTCGACAAAAAGCGGCTTTTCATCGCCATCGCTCATCTCATAGACGGCCACTTTGGTCGATGTAGAGCCAGGATTAATGACCAGGATGCGAGCCTTACGCACCATACACGTGTCCCTTGAAAATGGTAGTGTTAGTCTAGTTTACCACAAAAGATCACAAAGGCAAAATAAAACCAGCAACTTGGTGGAACAGCACCACACACCCTTACTGCATTATACTTGAAACCAGCGCGCGGTGCAAGGGAAACGTGCCGAATGGACAGCCGTTATGCCACTTTTATTTTACCAAAAGACACAAGAAATGTCTAGTATGCGTCTGGCGGTCACGCCGGGCGTCCAGCTAGCCGACCTTGACGCTGGCGATACCTTTATCTCGCGCACAGTCTGCCAGGGTTTGCATTGTCTCTTTGCTTGGCGGCTCAAGGTCGCTGGCCTCATAACACAGTCCCAGACTGCGGTATTTTCCTTCTGCCAAACGATGAAAAGGCATCAACTCGTAATAGACCAGATTCGGAAAATCGCGAATAAACTCGGCGATCGCGGCGATAGCTGCCGTAGAATCATTGACTGTAGGGATAACCGGCGTGCGGATGAGCAACGGCACATCGCACCCGGCCAATCGCCTGGCATTTTCTAGAATGCGGCGATTAGATGCGCCGGTCACGGCGCGATGCTGTTCGTCATCCAGCACCTTGATGTCCATCATCACCAGGTCGAGCCAAGGCAGCAATTCTTCCAGGTCAAGCCACGAACAAGTCGCCGCCGTCTCGATTGCCGTATCAAGTCCCTCTTGCTTGCATCTTTGCAAAACAGCCAGACTGAACGCCTGCTGCAGCAACGGCTCGCCGCCAGAAAGCGTGATCCCGCCCTGAGACTGCTCGTAAAAGGGCTGATCGCGAAGCAACTCCTCTACCAACGCTTCAACCGTCCACCACTTGCCGGCCATAACCAGCGACTCGGCGTAACACGTCTCCACGCAGCGCCCGCACGCCTGGCACAGTTCCCGTCGGAACTCCCGCGAGCCATTTTGAGCGAGGTGCGCGCCCTGCAAACACTGCTCGAAACACGCCCCACATCCAATACACCGTTCGGCAAACACCTGGACTTCTTGCTGCATCCGCCACGTCTCTGGATTGTGGCACCAAAAACAACGCAACGGGCAGCCCTTAAAAAACACGGTCGTGCGGATGCCCGGCCCATCGTGAATCGAAAATCGTTGTACGTTGGTGATCAAACCACGCAAATCGGAATGCTCCACTGTGTAATCTCTTTTCATATGGTCTGTACTCAGACATACATTATACCACAATTTGCCATTTACGCGCATCCAGAGCAAAAACCACAAAAGCTCTGGTTTGAACGGTCCACAACGGTGGTTTTCCGCTCAAACCAGAGCTTGTCTTTCCAGACGTGTTTTTGCTGGCGATCGCGCCAAAAAAGCGACCCCAAACTAACCAATCAGATGAATGCGGCCCCTGTTGCCCCACAATGCCACGCCGGCAATCAACACTGTAAACCCAAGGACGGCCCACGGTGGAACCGAGCGATTGCCGGTCACCGGCAGCGCCTGCGACTCGTCTTTCCCTTCAGCCGGTTCCGTCTCTGTCTCCGGTTTTGGTTCTACACCTTCGCCGAGCACCAATGTCTTGACCTCAGAGTCATAAGCCGTGATCGCGTCTCGCTCGCCGCCGCCGGCCTGATCCGAAGTCAGATTGACGTGATGGATCAGTTCCGTTCCCGGTTCAACGTCATCTTGAATCCGCGCTTTAATCTTGACAAAATAGGATTCAAAGGCAGCGTGCAAATCACCCAGCTCGACGGACAATCGCTGGCCGTATTGGTGGATCACACCCTTGGTCGTCGAAAAATCTTCAATCATGACGCCTTCTGGCAGATCACAAGTCAACCAGATACGGGTTGCTTTTTGCCCGGTCACGTTGGCTACCTGGGCCTCGTACACCAACAGATCGCCGGGATACGCTTCGGCTTTGTCGACGATCAGCGTGACGTCTACTTTGCGGATCACCGGCGTTGTCACCGGCGTTGGCCCCGGCAGGGATATCGTCGGGCGCGGCGTCACCTGGCCCTGGACGGGCGGCGCACCGACGACGGCCAACGGCCTGGACAACCATATTCCAGCAGCGACGATCAGGAACACACCAAGCATCATCCCCACAATGCATTTTGACCTGTACATAGACCTTGCTCCTTTGAGCGCCTATGAGCACTCGGAAAGCATTAACCTACAAAACAGCGAACATGGTCAGTTATGTCATTCTGTAATCATTATATACCATTTTGCAGTTCAGGTCAATAGACATAATGTAAAAACGATCATATCTGTGTCTTGACAATTCGACGGTCGTGTGCTATGGTTCGTGAATGACAAACTTGCCCTGTCCAAGATACCAAAAAGCACTCGTCGGCTGCATCATGATTTTGCTCCTGTCACCGGTTGTTCT
>JAFGJF010000378.1 GCA_016929205.1 Anaerolineae bacterium | reverse complement strand
CGTCTCGTACAGGCCGGTGCGGATATCATCGTACCCGATTTTCGGGAACAACAGATCCTGATCGATTATTTATTTGGAGTGTGAACTATGTCCTATCCCATATTTGATCGCAGCCAGCTAGATGTTCGCGCGCTTGCCGAGCGCGAACACGATTTTCATCTTGACGAGGTGCTGCCCCTGAATGCTGACGTGCGTCTCAACGACAGCGCTGAATTAGATGCTATCGCCGAACGTGTAGTCGCTGCCTACGAGCATGGCAAGCAGGTGATCTTGATGATGGGCGCACATGTGATCAAGACGGGCTTGTCGCGTTTTGTCATTGACCTGATGGAGCGCGGCGTGATCACCCATGTCGGTATGAACGGCGCGTGCGCCATCCACGACTATGAACTGGCGCTCATTGGTGCAACCACCGAGAGCGTGGCCCGTTACATCGGCGAGGGACAGTTTGGCCTGTGGCGGGAGACGGGGTGGATCAATGACATCGTCAAGGCCGGGAACGACCAGGGATTGGGGTATGCCGAGGCGGTGGGCAAGGCCGTTGCCGAGGGGGATTTTCCGCACAAGGCGGTGAGCATTCTCGCTGCCGGGTACCGGCTGCGCATTCCGATCACGGTCCACGTGGGCATCGGCTATGACATCATTCATGAACATCCCAACTGCGACGGTGCGGCGTTGGGCGAGGCCTCATACCGCGATTTCCTGATCATCACCGAGTCAATATCCAAGCTACAGGATGGCGTGCTGCTTAACTTTGGCACGGCGGTGATGGGTCCGGAGGTGTATCTCAAGGCGCTGGCTATGTCGCGCAACGTCGCCCGCCAGTGCGGGGCCAGGATCGATCGTTTTGCCACTGCAGTGTTCGATTTGCAGGATCTGGGTCCGAACGTCCACCACACGCCGCCCAAGAGTGAATCGGCTTATTATTTTCGTCCTCTCAAAACGATTTTGGTGCGCACGGTGCAAGATGGTGGCGAAAGTTTTTACATTCGCGACGATCACCGCGCGACTCTGCCGGCGCTGCACCGTATTGTGGTCAAGGCGATTCAGGAGGGCGGAAAAAGTGGATGAACGTCGTTTGCAGTCGCTGACAAGTCGGTTTTCGGATGTGCACGTTCTCGTCGTTGGCGATTATTTCCTGGATTATTATCTTGACATCGATCGAACGTTGAGCCAGGTTTCGTTGGAAACGGGTTTGGAAGCCTACCAGGTGATTAACGTGCGCAGCAGCCCCGGCGCGGCAGGCACGGTGACGTCCAACCTGCGGGCGCTGGACGTGCAGGTGACGGCGTTGGGTGTCATTGGCCAGGATGGGATGGGTTACGAACTGCAAAGCGGATTGCGCGAGCGCGGCGTGGACGACACTTTACTGATACAGGATGCAAGCCGGTTTACGCCAACCTATACCAAGCCGATGTTAAGAGAGCCCGCCGGAGATGTCCACGAGCTGAACCGCCTCGATATCACGAACCGCCGGCCGATGCCTCCAGCGATCCAGGCCCGGATCATCGCCAGCCTGAAGGAACAGATCGATCGTGTAGACGGCATAATTGTCGCTGACCAGGTTCCCGAGCGAAATTGCGGTGTCATCACCGACCGGGTGCGTGATGCGTTGGCCGATTTGGCTCTGGCCTACCCCGACAAAATCATCGCTGTCGATTCACGGGTGCGAATCGGCGAGTTCCGAAACGTGGTGATCAAGCCCAATGCCCGCGAGGCCGTGCTCGCCGTCCAGCCAGGCTGCCAGCAAATTGACCGGGACGTGGCAAAGGCGTGCGCTGCCAGGTTGTATGAACAAAACGCCCGGCCGGTTTTTCTCACCGTTGGCGCGGATGGAATCCTCGTTTTCGACGGCGATGGGCTGACCTGTGTGCCCGGCGTCCGGGTCAGTGGGCCAATCGACATTGTCGGTGCAGGGGATAGCACGATGGCTGGCATTGTGGCGTCTTTGTGCTGTGGTGCGAGGACGGCTGAAGCTGCGCTGGTGGGCAACCTGGTTGCTTCGATCACCATTCAGCAAATCGGCACGACCGGTACGGCAACACAGGAACAGGTGCTGGAACGGTATCGCGAGTGGAGGCATGGGCAAAACTGATGTTGGCCTATGGTGTGGTTTTTGCCGTTTCTTTTAGCCTGGCTCTTGCCCTGGCGCCGTTCAGCATCTGGTTGAGCAAGCGCTTGGGCATCGTTGCCAGGCCGGGCGGGCGGCGCCAACACAAGGGAGACGTGCCCAAGCTTGGCGGCATTGTCGTCGCCGGGGCCTTTGTAGGCGGGGCGCTGGTCTCGCTGGCTGTTCGAAACCGGCTGCCGCCTCCGCCGGAAGGCATCGACGAAAAAGAATTGACCCGCTTTACGGCTGTCATCGCCGGGACGGTGGCTATTGCCGTCTGGGGCTGGTTTGATGACCGGTTTGATTTGAATCCCAGGCTGCAGTACGCCGCTCAGATCGTTGTGACGATGGTTGCCATCGCCGGGCTGGTGTTTATCAAACATATCATGAACCCCTTTACCAATCAGATTTTCGAGTTTCCATGGCCGCTCGTGTGGGGATTGACGTTCTTGTGGTTGATGGGGATGATGAACACCGTCAACTTTTTGGATGGCCTGGATGGACTGTGTACCGGTGTGGGGATTATTGTCGCCGTTGTGTTATTCATTCATATGGTACGTGTTGGGCAATACAGTCCGGCCGTGCTGCCGTTGGCGCTGCTGGGCACGTTGTTGGGATTTTTGCCGTTTAATTTCAGCCCGGCTCGAATCTTTATGGGGAGCGGCGCGATCACGCTCGGGTACATCATCGGCACGCTGTCGCTGGTGGGTGGCGCCAGGGTGGCAACGGTTCTGCTGGTGATGGGCATTCCCATCGTCGACGTGGCCTGGCAGATTTTTAATCGCTGGCGGCATGGCCGTTCGATGAACGCCGGTGACCGGGGGCATTTGCATTTTCGCCTGTTCGATCTCGGTATGTCTCAGCGGAGCGTGGTACTGCTTTACTGGGGGTTCTGTGCGTTGTTTGGCGTGTTGGCACTGCTGGTTTCTTCGCGCATTTATAAGCTGATCGCGCTCGGCGTTTTGGGCCTTCTGGTATTTGGGTTGTTGACGGCGCTCAGCCGTCGCTCTACTTGATCTATCCGAGTCACAAGTGTTTTGATATGTCTATTTTGACTGCGACCAATCTAGCAAAATCATTTGGCGTCCAAGACCTGTTTTGGGATGTGAACGTCAGCATCGCGCACGGAGACAAGATCGCCCTGGTCGGATCGAACGGCGAAGGTAAAACGACCTTGTTGCGCCTCTTGATGGGATTGGACCAACCGAGCGCCGGTTCCGTATCCAAGATGAAGCACATCCGCATTGGCTACCTGGCACAGAATGTCATGGTTGAAGGAATGGAGACGCCGCTCGAAATCTGTCTCGGCGTCTTTGACGATCTGCAAGAGATGCAAGGCCGGCTGCGTTATCTCGAGTCTTTGCTCGCCGATCCCGAACAGGGCCAGGAAGCGATGGAAAAGTACGGCAAGCTGCTGCAAGCGTTCGAGCATGCGGGCGGCTACGAGTATCCTGTGACCGTCGATACCGTGTTAAGCGGGCTGGGGATCGATGACGAACACCGCCGCCGCCCAATGGATCAACTCAGCGGCGGGCAGCGCACGCGGGTCGTGCTGGCCCGGTTGTTGCTGGAAGAGCCTCACATCCTCATCCTCGATGAGCCAACCAACCACCTCGATCTGCAGGCGATCGAATGGCTGGAACAATATCTGCAAACGTGGAAGGGAACCGTGCTCGTCGTTTCGCACGATCGCTATTTTATGGATCATATCGCCACCAAGATCTGGGATCTGCGATTTGGTACGGTCGAGATCTATCATGGAAATTACAGCCACTATGTCCGGCAGCGCGAGGAACGCATTGCCCACCAGATGAAAGCGTGGGAGCTGCAGCAAAAGTTCATTGCCAAAGAAGCGTCGTACATCCGCCGGTATATGGCCGGTCAGCGCACGGCGCAGGCGCAGGGGCGTCAGAAACGCCTGGCCCGCCTGGAACGTCTGGCCCGCCCGAGTCTGGAAAAAACGATCAAGGTGGACCTGGGCAGCGACCAGCGCAGTGGCGATCTCATCTTGCGTACAAATGACCTGGTTATCGGCTATGACCGGCCGCTGGTGACGGTGCCGGATCTGGAACTGCGCCGTTTGCATCGTGTTGCCTTGATTGGCCCCAATGGTTCGGGCAAAACGACGTTCCTGAAAACGATACTCGGCCACATCGAACCAATACAGGGCTGGGCGCAATTAGGTGCCAGCCTGCAGATCGGCTATATGTCGCAAACGCAAGAGGAATTGAACAACACAAACACGATCGTGCAAGAAGTAGAACAAATCAAAGAACTGCCGCTCGGGCAGATGCGCGATTTTCTGGCTCGTTTTCTGTTTATCGAGGATGACGTGTTTAAACAGATCGGCGATCTCAGCGGAGGAGAGCGCTGCCGGGTGATCTTGGCCAAGCTGACCCTGGCTGGCACCAATTTTCTGGTTCTCGACGAGCCGACTAACCAGCTCGACATCCCCTCTCAAGAGATCCTGGAAGCGGTGTTTAAAGAGTTTATTGGCACCATCTTGATCGTGTCGCACGACCGCTATCTGATCGATCGGCTGGCGACGCAGGTATGGGTTGTCCAAGATGGGCAGTTGTGTATCTACGAGGGTGATTATCAAGAGTATCTCAAGTTGCGTGCGCGAGAGCAAAACGCCGAGCGAGAACGCATCCGGCAAGAAGAAGAAGCACGGCTGCAGCGCCAAAAACGAGAACGAGCGCTCAAAAGCAATACAGGGACGCAGCAGCGCACGATCGACGAGGTGGAGGCAGAAATTGCCGGCCTGGAGCAGCAGCTCGACAGCCTTGGACAGGCGCTGGTCCGGGCCAGTGCGGAGCAACAGCTTGACAAAGTACGCGTTCTTGGGGTAGAATACGAACATGTCCAGGTGGAACTCGAACAACTGATGGCCGAATGGGTGGCGTTTGGAGAAGCCAATGCGCAGCCAGATGGAGCAGGTTGACGACCGGAAGAAACCGGTCATTGATCGCCAACAGGTGTATGTCATTGGCTTGACGGGCAACATTGCAACCGGCAAGAGCAGTGTAGGCAACATCCTGGTCAGCCTGGGTGCACAACACATCGACGCGGATACACTGGCTCACCAGGCAATGGCACAGGGCGAACCTGCATGGCACGATATCGTCGCCCACTTTGGCCGCGATATTTTAGGGACAGACGGCGAGATCGATCGTAAAAAGCTGGGGGCGATTGTTTTTGCTGATGCCGGGGCGCTGCGGCAATTGGAAGCGATTGTTCATCCCGATGTGATTGCCCGCACAAAAAAGTTGATCTCGACTGCCACGGCAGGTGTCGTCGTCGTCGAAGCCATCAAGTTGGTTGAAAGCGGCATGGTTGCTGAATTGTGCGACGCGCTTTGGGTTGTTACTGCGCCTCGTGAGGTACAGATTCAGCGTCTGGTTGAATACCGCGGGCTGACGCGTGCCGATGCCATTTTGCGCATCGATGCTCAACCTCCGCAGGAGGACAAGGTGAAACGAGCCGATGTCGTCATCAAAAATGACCGGGGCCAACGCGCGTTGGCCTGCCAGGTTAGAGATGCATGGCTGATCATACAGAACCCAATACTCGCCATTCAGTGACGAAAGGGGGATAGGATGGATGTAACAATTCGACGAGGCACGGTAAACGATGCACAAGGTGTTGTCGAGGTTATCAATTCGGTCATTCGTGAAGAGGGCTTGACCGCGCTTTATCCGGAATTCACCGTTGAGCAAGAGAAGGCATTTATTCAACACCTGGGACCGCGCAGCGCAATGTTTATCGCTGAAGCAGATGGCACCATTGTCGGTGTGCAGACCATCGATCCCTTTGCCACGTATACCCAGGCGATGGATCACGTTGCGACGATGGGCACATTTGTGCAGCGCGATTTTCGCCGGGAGGGCATTGGCCGCAAATTGATGGCGGCAACGTTGAGTTTTGCGCGCGAGCTCAAGTACGAAAAGATCATCATCTATGTCCGGTTTGGCAATCCGGCGGCGCAGACATTCTACCGCAAGATGGGCTTTGTTGCCAAGATGATGCTCGAACGGCAGATCAAAATCAAGAACAAGTACGACGATGAAATGCTGATGGAACTGTTCATTCAGCCGGAAGAGGAGCAAGCTGCTGAGACGCCGGTTGCCGAAAAGGTTCAAGTACCAGAACCTGCCGTCGCTGTGTCTGCCCCGGTTGCAGCACAGGTTGGCGTCGATCCGGTAGTGGGGGCCGTGACCGTCCGCCGTGCCAAACGCCAGGACATCAAAACGTTGGCAGCCATCATGCGGGGAACAATCCGTTGGCGCCCATCCCCAACAGAGGAAGAGGTGCTCGAAATGCTCTTTGACAAAGGGTATTGGCTGGCGATGTCGCGCAGGGGAGGCGGCGTCACCGGCTGGCGAGCAGAGAACCTGGTGATGTGCATTGACGACTTTTACGTGTATCCACCGCAATACTATCCCCAGGTTGGCGAGCCGCTGCTGGAAACGGTAGAAGAAGAGGCGCGTGCTCTGTCATGCGAGGTTGCCATTGTCTTTCTCGAAAAGCAGATATCAAAAGAAGCGGTCCAGTTTTTTCTCTCGCATCATTATGAACGCCAGGAACTCGACAGCCTCTTTTCGGTCTGGCGGCAGGTCGCGCAAGAGTTTATGACCGGGAACCGGTTCATGATGGTCAAAAAATTGTTGGAAAAGCGCGTGATGCGCCCATTATAACATGTTGAATTGAGGGATAAGGTAATGACGGCACTTGTAGATTTTATTAACAAACACCCCAAGCTATCCAGTTGGTTTGTGCTTGCATTGGGTATGGTGATTATGCTCGTGTGGGCAGCCAAAGACGTAGGCCTGTTGGCCGGGCAGATGATCGCCCTCATCATCGCCACTATTTTGTTGGCGGGTCTATGTGTGTGGATTATTGGCTGGGAGTGATGGCGGGCTAGACTGGTTTGCAGCCATCAGACAAAGGTGGTTTGGCACGCCCGAGCCAGAGCAGCTTGGCGTGCGATTTCTCTTCTGTCACCACCACGGCAGAAAAGCCGTCGTGGTGTCTGCTTGAATATCCCCGTAGCGCACTGACAGGTTAACGATGACCACGTACCCCGGTGGCGCATCCTGGATTGGAAACTCGATCAGCGTGTACCCGTTCGCGTTGGTTGGCGGAAGGGTAAGGCTCTCCCTTCGATTTTCCGTGTATTGAACCTGTATCTCAACCGATGCCCCGGATACGCCGTGCCCTTCTTGGTTGCGTACGTAGACGTGCAGGGTCTGGGTTCCGTTCAAACCAATGATCGCGTACATCGGTGTGGCAGTTACGGCCAGTTCTTTGATCTCTAGAGGCGCGGGTTCGTTGTTGGACGCTGGAGTTGGCGTCGGCATAGGCGTTGCCCCGAGCAAAATTTGGGGGTCGTCTGGCGTGCGGTAAATGGGATCGACAAACTGTTCAACATAGATCGTACCCAGCATACCTAGTTGAACGCGTTGTCCCGGCGGATTCTCGGGATACCATTCCATTTTTCCCTGTTGAAAGTACTGGACGATGCGGCCGTTAGCCTCGATAATCCACTCACTGATTGGATAGCCAAAAATGTCCAGCCCGCCGTTTTCATTAAAGAACTTGAGAAACGCAAAGGAAACCGTGTGACCGGTTTCTGAAAAATAGTGTTTATCAGGGTGGTTGGGAGGTGGGATCTCTGCCTCGGGAATCGGTGCCTGGCGGTAACCAAGCTGATCGCCCAGTAGACCAATGTGTATTTGATTGTCGAGGTGCTTTTCCATACGCACCCGCTGAAAATATTGTACCTGCAAGTCGTTTTCGGTGAACGCTTGAGTCATTGGATAACCAAAGATCGCGAGCCCGCCGTTTGTATCGTAAAACTCGAGAAACTTGCCCGAAACGTTGAACCCGGTTTCCTCAAAATACCTTGTTTCAGTGTCTTGAGCCCAAGTGGGTAGACTGCTCAGTGCAACGATCAGGCACACTGTCGCAATTCTAACTCTTTTTTTCCAAAGCACTGTCTTCATCGTCGCGTCTACCTGAATCCATGATTTTATCCGGGTGTAACTATTTAGGAGGCGTCAGAAACCAGGTTTTTACGGATATTTAAGCAGATTTGCATTATTTGGCGATCCAGTCGTTAATCAAAACGTAGCGTTCTATATCAAAAACCTGGTTTCTTATCCTATACGACTGAATAGTTACGTTCGGATATGCATATACACATTTTCATTATACTATATTCTGTCAAGTAAGGCAATAGCCATAAAGTCACGGGTGTGGGTCAAAGGTCGTGTCCCATCCCGTTGCGGGTCATTGGCAAAAACGGGAGATGGGCGAAGATCATTCGGAAACGCGGTGAGGGGACGAATGACCAAGCAGACGCCGGGGATCTGTTATCGTCTCGTAATCGGCATGAGCCGGCCGCTGCCAAAGGACTTGGCGCTCACCTTGAGCACCACGCCCATCTGCCAGCGCTTGTGCTCGGAGCGGCGCAGGGCAGCGTCGCTGCGATTGGCCTGCACGAGGCGCTCCAT
>JAFGJF010000377.1 GCA_016929205.1 Anaerolineae bacterium | reverse complement strand
AGGCAAAGCGTTCAGCCGCTCCTCCAACCCCAGCAGGACAAGCAGTTCCCTGGCCCGCTTTCGGCTGGCGGCGTCGAACTGATCGTTCAAACGCAGCATCAACTCGACGTTCTCCAAAACCGTCAGGTATGGGACGAGGTTGTTTGCTTGAAAAGTAAAACCGATCTTGCGACGGCGAAAGCGAGATCGCTCTTTTTCTTTCATTGCCGATAAGGCTTCTCCGTCGACGATCACGGCTCCTGACGTAGGCTGCAACAATCCGGCCAGCATAGCCAGCATGGTGGTCTTGCCCGAGCCACTCGGCCCGACCAGGGCCACAAATTCGCCCAGCTGCAGGCTGAACGAAACATCATCTACTGCATTGACTGTGTTGCTTCCGGCTTGATATTGTTTAATGACCGCTTGCGCTTCAAGTGCGGTTCTCATAGTCGTTTCTCCTCACATTATCCCAGACCCAAGGCGATCAGCGGCTCCACTCGTAAAGACTGGCGAATGGAGACCAAACCACCAATTGGCCCCATCAAAAGAATCGAACCCACTGCAATCGCCCCCGAACCTGGCTCAAAGACGATCGGAATGTTGGGCGGAAAAACCAGCGATAGACCTGCGGCCACCAGGCCGCCAAGGATCACGCCTGTAAACGTCACCGCGACGATTTGGAGCATAGCCGACACGGCAACGATGCTATTTGGTGTGCCGATGGCTTTGAGCATACCTATCTGCGGCACCTTTTGCAGCGTTTGGATCTGAAAGAATCCCCCGATCACCAGCACGCCGATCAACAGTGCAAACGCGTTCTGCGTGTTCAGCGTACTCTGTTGCTCGACATAACCCGGCGCATTTTCATAAGCCGTCTTGAGATCAACTGCGTCAATCGCATCTACCCGAGACAGCAGCCGCTGGCGCATCGCTTCAATCTGTACTGGATCGTCCAATTGCACGGCGACGACATTGGCCGGTGGGGCTTCCTGGCTGCTGCCCGGCGCCGCCCTGGCGCGTATCCTGTCCCAGGTGATCATGGGCGTCAAGATGGACGGGCGGATGCCGTACTTGCGGCTGTCACTTATCCCGGCCACCGTCAAGGTGTAAAATTCGTCCTCGTCTCCCTGAAGCGTGCGAATGGTAAATGTATCGCCAACGCCCAGACCGGCCACCAGAGCTACTGTACGATCGATGATCGCTTCATCTGTGTTCCGGCGTCTCAGCCCCGTGCCCTCAACCGTGGGCGGTTCGCCGGGTTTGCCCGGCTCGACGCCGATCAAAGAGACATCCAGCGGCTCCGTGTCCTCGAGGATCACCGCAGCGCTGGAAAAGCCGATTGGCCCTGCGTCGCGTACGCCCTCAACGTTGCGGATTGACCGTTGTTTGTCATAGTCGATCCGGCTGCTGGCAATGGAGAGGCGAGCGGCGTCCTGGAACACGATCAATTGCGCATCCAGTTTCTCAATGTATTCCCGATTTCCGCTGCCCAATCCCTCCCCCAGTGCGGCGACAAAGAGAATCAGAACGGCAATCAGGGCCACGACCAGACTAAATAGCAAAAAGCGGCCCCGGTTTATCCATATTTCTTTGAACGTTAAATGAAAGGCTGTTCGCATTTTTTCCTCCACTTGTTTGAATCAATTATATCATAGTGTGGATATTTTGTCAAGCTTTTGTACATATAATTTATCATGTCAAGCTTGATGGATCTGTACCTGGGACCAATACAAGGGCTGATCTAGAGCACATTGTCAGGTCAGCCCTTAGCGTATACAATGAATATAGACCATTCCCTTTTTTCGAGGAGGAAGCGATGTTCAACCTTGAGGAAGCATTGTTCTTGCTTGCCATCAACGATGACAAGGGCACGATCATGGGATCGATAGCGGATTACCTGCCTTATGGCCTGGCTGGAGCCGTTTTGTCAGAACTGGCCATACGCGAGAAATTCACCATCGACGAAAAAAAGCACGTTATCTTGCGTGAGGGGCTATTGACTGGGGATCCGATCCTGGACCAAGTTTTGGAACAGATGTATGCCTCTAACCGGCCGCGCAAGGTGCAGACCTGGATCAATCGGTTGGGCACCGGCAAATTGGTCGGGCAAGTCGCCGACCGCTTGATCGAGCAGAGTGTATTGCGACGTGAAAAGAAGCGCTTTTTGTGGATTGTCCCTTACAGCACTTACCCACAGCAGAATACCTCGGCCAAATACCAGATCAAAAGCCACTTACGGGAAGCGATTCTGGCAGGCGAAACGCGCGATTCACGCACCGGCGCATTGCTGAGTCTGGTGCGCGCTACGCGGATGCTTGACCTGGTCTTTACGCGCGACGAGTGCAAAGCAGCCACCCGGCGGATCAAGGATAGCATCAAAGGCGAGGTATTTGGCGAAGCCGTTGCCCAGGTGCTGCAAGAGATCGAGTCTGCGGCAACGGTCGTGGTTACAACCGCGGCGACGTCATGAGGTAATGAGCCAAGTTACCCGGTAAACAGCGACTTGGTCAAGAAATCCGGATCGCTGGTCACGTTCAGCCCCAGCTTGCGCAAACTCTCAGCATCGGCGGGCATTGGAATGTGGGTCATGTGAACCTCGCACCCGCGCAGCATGCCAAGTTTTTCGACCGCCATCTGCGCGGCAGGGTTCATCGCCGCGCTAATGCTCAACGCGATCAGGGTCTCGCTCAGGTCCAGGCTGACGACGTGCCCGCCAAGGACGCTCTTTTTGAAATGGTTCACCGACTCGATGATCGTGGGCGGTAAAAGATGCATCGTATCGGGGATGCCGGCGAGATGCTTGGTCGCGTTCATGATCAAGCTCGATGAGGCATACATCAGCGGCGAGCGTTTGCCGGTGATGATCGTGCCATCCGGCAGTTCCATCGCTGCGCAGCAGCAAACGCCGCCGACAACGGTGCCCTGGCTCTGCATATTGGCAGCCGCCTGCCTGGCATAGTGCACGACCCGGCGGTGTTCGGGATCGAGGTGCAGGTCATCCATCAGCAGTTCTAACCGCTGCACCGTTCCCCTGTCCGCCAGACCTATCGTGTATTCACAGGCATAACGAAAGTAGCGGCGGATGATCTCTTGTCGCGCCGCCTCCCGCACGGCCTCGTCGTCGACGATGCCAAAGCCGGCGCGATTGACGCCCATGTCGGTCGGCGACCTGTAAAAGGACGGCGCGCCGGTGATCCGTTCAATGATTCGCTGCAAAAGCGGAAATGCCTCGATGTCCCGGTTGTAATTCACCGTACGTTCGTTGTAGGCTTCGAGGTGAAAGTGATCAATCATGTTGACGTCGCGCAGATCGGCTGTCGCTGCCTCGTAGGCAACGTTCACTTCGTGCTTGAGCGGCAGGTTCCAGATCGGAAAGGTCTCAAACTTGGCATAGCTGGCAGCGCGACCATACTGATATTCGTGATACAACTGTGAGAGACAGGTTGCCAGTTTTCCACTTCCGGGTCCGGGTCCGGTCACGACGACGATCCGCTTGTGGGTTTCGATGTACTCGTTGGCCCCATACCCCTCCTGGCTGACTACGGTATCGATGTCAGTCGGATAACCCTTGGTGTAACGATGGGTATAGACGCGCACGCCGCGGCGCTCGAGCTTGTTCTTGAATACCGTCGCTGCCGGTTGGCTTTCGTAACGGGTGATGACCACCGCGTGCACGGCGACGCCCCACTCGGCCAAAGCATCGATCATTCGCAGTGCGTCCGAATCGTAGGTGATTCCAAAATCGCCGCGGATCTTTCGGCGTTCGATATCGCCAGCATAGATGCACAAAATAACGTCAATATCGTCCTTGAGCTTACTCAACAATTCCATCTTGACGTTGGGATGATAACCGGGCAAGACGCGGGCCGCGTGATAATCGTAGACCAGCTTGCCGCCAAACTCGAGATAGAGTTTGCTATAGTCGTTGACCCGTTCGAGGATCGCTGCGGTTTGTTCTTTGAGATACTTGTCGTTGTCGAATCCAGTCTTGTTGGGCACGCAGTCTCTTGCCTCCTTGTTTGCCACTGGCAGGGTATGGAACGGATGATTGGGTTGTCGGTATAGTATACTATAGATTGGAAAAACGCGCAGCAAGTGAGCCTATTTATCTTCGGCATGTCGATCTCGGGCACAATGATGTCAAAAAAACGGCCCCTCAAGTT
>JAFGJF010000376.1 GCA_016929205.1 Anaerolineae bacterium | reverse complement strand
CGATGACACCATCGGCACTTAACTCTTGCACTTGCGCAAAGCCAGGCAGGTCGGATGCCACGACCATTGGATCGGCAAAAACATCCCAATATTGATACGCTGTATCGCCAGAAAGTGACCATCGTTTCCAGAACAAGCTGTCTTGTAGATGAACGATTACACTTTCCTGACGCTTTTGCGAATCGAGCCACGCTTGCGAAAAATCTTCCTTCAAGGCGTATATGCCCCAATCCTCGTCGTTCACAAAAACGTTCACAAAAGCATAGCGGGGCGCCAGGATATCGGTGCAACGCAGTTCTTGCATATACAACCACTCGTCCAGGCAGCGCCCTGTGGCGGGCGGTTGCGCCGAGAAGGAGCGCATCCCTAAAATCGTCATCTCGTTGTCAATTTTGACCTGAAGAGGCCACTTGCTTTCGTGCCCGTCGTCAATCCCCTCCCATTCGAGCCACATTTGGATGGGTATCGTTTTTCCTTGAAAGCGAGCCTGTGCCGGCAGCCACTGCCGATCGTTCGCCTGCAGGATTCCCTTCTGCAAGGCCTCGCGCCACTGTGTATCCAACACCTGGTATGCATCAAGTGAAATGCTCAAGTGGAGTGCCGGAAGGCCACTAACCTCTTCGTCGTTCGAAGGCCATAGACTCAAGACGAGTGGATCGAGCAGGTCGTGTCCTTTTGTTTCATACCAGATTCCGGCCACAAAGGCAAGGGCAATCACCACCAGCCATACCAGCGGCATCCAATCGGAAGGTTTGCGCGTTCGAAACCGTTTTCGAGGATTGGAGCGAGAACGTGGAGGCTCCGATCTCGGCCCTACTCTCATAGTCTGCTCATCCTGGCATATTGGTCTGATTTACAAGGCTGAATGGATTCCAGGACGATTGATCGATCCATATTGGTCATCCTCTTTTATCGGGCAGGGGTTGCTAAAATGACGATGATATTATCCTACAATTCGACCATCCATGCAAACGGCCAGACGGTCCGGTGGCATTTGACAAATCCGGCGTTTCACGGCATGATATATCCACGAATGACTCGATGCTTGAAAGACGTGACTGTGTACCCCTACGCCGCTTTTGATAAAACTGTTACCCGGACCTGGAAAAGAGTTGCCTGGCTTGGTACGATCCTGTTATTGGCATTGACCGTACTTGGACAGGCGTATATCAACGCGTTGGCTTTGGACAAATCCACGCCCTCTTTGACGATCAGCGAGTTTATGGCTTCCAACAACAGTATTTTGGCCGATGACGATGGGGACTATTCAGACTGGATCGAGATCCACAATCGGGAAGCGACTCGCGTCGATCTCGACGGCTGGTATCTTTCCGATGACGACAACGACCTCACCCGTTGGAAGTTTCCACCCACCGAACTGGCTGCAGATAGCCACCTGATCGTCTTTGCGTCCGGCAAGGATCGTGCCGTCTCGGGTTCTGAGCTGCATACTAACTTTCGACTCAAAAGTCAAGGCGAGTATTTGGCCCTGGTCAAGCCAGACGGGAGAACGATCGCCTGGGAATATGCTCCCAAATATGCGGCCAGCGGCTTTTTGCCCTTCATAGATACCTTTTACTCCCGAGTAGGAAGCTTGATGCGCCGCCGGGGGATCGCGGTCGAGTATCCTCCACAGTTCAGCGATGTGTCCTATGGTCTCGATTCAGCGTCGCACAAGCGCTATTTTCTCGTGCCCACACCGGGAATGGCGAACGGCTCAGACGTGGCCGACCAGGGTCCCATCCTCTCTGATGTCGGACACGCTCCTTTGTTCCCGGCATCGAGTGATGCGATAGTGGTCACCACGACCGTCGAGACGTTTATGACCCCGATCCGTGACGTGACTTTGCATTATCGCATCATGTATGAGGACGCGATTTCCATAGTGATGTCTGACGACGGCATGCACAAAGACGGGGCCAAAGGAGATGGGATCTATGGCGCAACAATCCCCGGCGGCGCACACAAGCCTGGAGAAATGGTACGTTACTATGTCACTGCCACGGATCAGGCAGACCATACCTCTCGCTGGCCGCTCTTTCACGATTCTGTCGATTCTCCCAGGTATATGGGGACAATGATCGCCGATCCCGATGTGGACAGCAGGTTGCCAACCCTGTACTGGTTTGTACAAGACATCGCCAACGCCAGAGAACTGCAAGGGACGCGCGCCCAACTCTTTTATGACGGCGTCCTATACGACAATGTGTTCGCCCGCAGTCGTGGGTATTCTTCCAGGAGCGGATGGCCCAAGAAAAGTTTCAAGTTTGAGTTCAACACGGGGTACCCTTTTCGATTCTCGCCGGATCAAGAGCCCGTCCAAGAATTCAATCTCAACAGTACCTACAGCGACAAGGCATACATCCGGCAGCCCTTGGCCTGGGAAACGTATCGCGATGCGGGTGTCCCTTTTAGCATCTGTTCCATCGTGCGCGTCCAGCAAAATGGCGCTTTTCACAGCGTCGCTCTGTTCATGGAGCACTCGGATGAGCAGTACCTGGAGCGGCAGGGGTTGGATCCGGAGGGCGCTTTGTACAAGATGTTTAACGGGGCGAACTCGGCAAGCAGCCAGGTCGATAAAAAAAGACCTCGGACGCAAGATCATAGTGACCTCGAGGCATTTCTCCAAGGTGTCCATCTATCCGGCCAAGCCCGTACACAGTATCTGTTCGATCATCTGGACATCCCTGCCGTGGTTAATTATATGGCGGTCACTACAATTTTGAACGACATTGACTGCGATCGCAGGAACTATTTTCTGTACCACGATACAACGGGGACGGGCGAGTGGACCTTTTTGCCGTGGGACAAGGATTTGACGTTTGGTCGTATCTTTGATAACGGCGTTCTCAACGACGGCATCTGGGCCGATCGTTATCCCCAAAGCCATCCTTTTGCCCTGGCAAGGAATGACATCCATAGTGCGCTATATGACACAACGGTTATCCGCCAGATGTATCTGCGACGCCTGCGTACAGTGATGGATCTCTTTCTCCAGCCGCCTGGGACACCTGATAGTGAGCAGTACTATGAACGGCGCATCGACGCACTCGTGGCCCAGATTCAGCCGGACGTGGCATTGGACGCGGCAAAATGGCCTACGGATTGGGGGGATCCGCAGACGTTCGAAGAAGCGATCGACATCCTCAAGCGCGATTACCTGGCTGCACGGCGTGTCTATCTGTATCAAACGTTGAGTGTCGATCGGGGCGGTATCATTCCGAACGCGCAGCCGGCAACGGTGAGCGTCGAACTTGGCCATGACATCGATTTCGCTCCCGCATCGGGAGATCAAGATCAAGAGTACCTGACATTGGTGAACCGGGACAATATCGCCGTGGATATGTCCGGTTGGGAGATTAGCGGTGACATCCACTATATCTTTCGCCCTGGCGTCGTTCTCCCTGCCGGCGGCACGCTGTATGTCTCGCCGGACGTGGCTGCTTTTCGCAACCGGGCGAGCAGCCCGACAGGGGGCGAAGCCCGATTTGTGCAAGGGAACTATGATGGGCGGCTGTCAAACCGTTGGGGTTTTCTGCGACTGTACAATGCTGATGGTGTGCTCGTCGATACCCAGACGTTTTACAATTTGGTCGCGCCGTCTAGTCGCTGATGGTGATGTCTTTTAGTAGGCATGGGTGCCTGCGCAGGTTTGCTTTACCGGGCAGGCACAAAGATGTTAAAAAGAGACGTTCCGGAATATCGATCATTCTAGAAATCATCCCTGTCTTCATCATACGAGCTTGTCTGCACTTGGTAGATCCATAAACCCGCTCGAAGCAACCAGTTCCCCGGAAGCGCTCAAAAGCTATACACACAGATTCATTTTCAGTGAGTCTAATACAAGATCAAAATATCAGCCCAAAAGAAGCGAGGCAGATCTTGGACGGTATCGTGTTTTATCCAAGACGGGATCGAATCATACAATGGTTGATCTGGTTAGGTTTAGCCTTGCTCTCTGTGTTTTCGCTACTTGTCAATGCAAAAAGGCAAAACCTGGCTATACACCAGTTCAATATCGTGATCTCGGAATTCATGGCCTCAAACCAGAGTACGCTGACCGATCAAGATGGGCAGTTTTCAGACTGGATCGAAATCCATAATAGCGGAAATACAAGTGTGGATCTCGACGGGTGGTATCTTTGTGATGACGACAATGATCTGCGCAAGTGGCGTTTCCCCGCCATCACGTTGCCTGCCGACGGTTACTTGATCGTGTTTGCATCCGGCCAAGATCGTGCTGTGGTCGATTCTGAACTGCATACCAATTTTAAGCTCGATAGGGATGGGGAATATCTCGCACTTGTCCAACCGGACGGGGTCACGATTGCCTACGAGTATGCGCCCGAGACTATGCCCGAGAGTATCTCTGAAAGTGGGTCCCCTGAGTACGTTTTCTATGCCCAGTTGGGACGCGTGGTGCAGCAGAATTGCATTGAATCTCGTTATCCGGTGCAATTTCAAGACATTTCTTATGGTCTCGACACGGCAATGAATCACCGATACTTTTCCCAACCGACGCCGGGGGGGGCAAATCGTGCAGATCTGGGACCTTTTATTTCCGGCGTGAGTCACACACCCGTCTTCCCCTCGATCGGCGACACCATTCTCGTTACCACCACGATCAAAGCGCTATCTGCGCCGGTGGCCAAGGTGTCACTTGTTTATCGCATTATGTTTGGCAATGAGGTAACGATTCCGATGCTTGATGATGGACTGCATGCAGATCGTCTTGCTGGCGATGGTACCTATGGCGCGGCCATTCCAAACCGTGGTTATCGCCCGGGAGATATGGTGCGATATTACGTTAGCGCGACAGATGAAAATGGTCTCACATCGCGGAAACCGCTATTTTCGGGTTCTGCCAACTTGAGTGAATATCGCGGAATGGTGATCGTCGATCCTGATGTCAGTAGTGTGCTGCCCACATTGTATTGGTTTGTCCAAGATCCTGACGCTGCCAGAACCGACTCGGGCACACATGCATCACTCTTTTACTGTTGGGCAGAGCAACCAGATTGTCGTTTTTACGACAATGTGGTTGTGCGCCGGCGAGGACGCACTTCCAAAGATGCACCCAAAAAGAACTATAAATTCGACTTTAATCAAGGACATTATTTCCAATTCTCTCCAGATCAGGACCCTGTTGAAGAATTTAACCTGAATACCAATTTCAGCGATAAGGCATACATTCGGCAGATTTTATCCTTTGAAACGTATCGTGATGCCGGTGTGCCTTACTCGATCAGTTTTCCCGTGCGCGTTCAACAGAATGGTGACTTTTACGGGGTGTTTATCTTTGTAGAGCAGCCAGATGAACGGTATCTGGAACGGCAGGGATTGGATCCTGACGGTGCGTTGTACAAAATGCATAATGCGCTTGATTCTGCCACCGGCGATCGTGTGGAAAAGAGAACGCGTCTGGATGAAGACAACAGCGATTTGCAAGCACTGATCGATGGTCTTGGCCTGGAACAAGATGCAAGAACGGCCTACGTGTTTGATCATGTGAACATCCCGGCTGTTGTCAATTATCTGGCAGCGACCACGCTCATTCACGATGGAGACTGTGGTCACAAGAACTATTACCTGTATCGAGACACAAAAGGAACACAAGAGTGGATGTTTTTGCCGTGGGATAAAGATCTGACCTTTGGTCGCGTCAATGTTGGCCACATTCTCAATGACGAGATCTGGGCTGACCACGATCCGCAAAGTTATCCTTTGACTTTGGAATGGAATCGGCTGATCGACGTCCTTTACAAAACGCCAGCCATTCGGGAAATGTATCTACGACGTTTACGTACTCTGATGGATCTGCTGTTACAGCCGCCCGGCACGCCTGTGGTCGATCGATATTATGAGCAGCGCATTGATGAACTGGTCGTGCAGATGCAGCCAGATGTTCGTCTTGATGCAGATAAATGGCCACTGACGTGGGGAACCCCGCAAACTTTTGCCCAGGCCGTTGGTTTTCTCAAGACGGATTATCTGGCTGCGCGCCGGATCCATTTGTATGGCAACCACAGTGCCAGCCATGGTGGCATTGTTCCGAACGCGCAACCATCTACAGCCCACGTCGACATTGATCAAGTCAAGTTTAGTCCTGCATCTGGCAATCAAGATGACGAATTCTTGACTCTGAGAAATCACAATGATTTTGCTGTGGATATCTCTGGATGGACGGTGGCTTGTGTCGCTGCTGATACCGCTGGCAGCAAAGTCAGGTACACCTTTCAGCCAGGAGTGGTCATCCCTGCTGGCGGGACACTCTACGTTTCTCCCAATGTTGTCGCTTTTCGCAGCCGGGCGACCAGTCCTAAGGGAGGCGAGGGGCGTTTCGTACAAGGCAACTATCGAGGCCGGCTGCCTAACTTGGGAGGTATCTTGGTGCTGTACAACGAGGCCGGGAAACCGGTTGCCAGGAGGATCTTTGGCTTTTTTAGCCGGCAGTAATCGATTGTTGAGTTGCTTTGCACGCGTTATGTCGCTGGCTGAGATGATACACCATTTTCTTTGCTGGCGGATCACGATCAAAAAGATAGAGGGATGTCATTCAATGACATCCCTCTTGTTGCTAGAGTGAATAGTATGTGATTGACGATCGATCACCGGGGAGTGGATATCACGCTTACGTTGTCAAACTGGGCTTCAAAGTCATACGAATATGGTTGGGTATGGGCCAGATAAAGGCCAATGTAAAATTTATCAGGTACCTTTGCAAAGTCTTTGGTCATATCGCGCGATGCGACCTCTTTCCATTTGCCCCACGTCGATGCACCGTGGACGTAGGCATGGATCGTGTTACCAACTCGCTCGATTTTGAATCCATTGAACCAGTCCGTATTGATTGTAAGCCAGTCTGTTGTTCCCTTGGCCAATTCATCCGCCGGGTGATCGTGCGAATTCTCGATCACCCACTTTTTGAATACCCACGCCTTGTTGTCGCCGGAGAGCCTGACTTGTAGCGTGTAGACGGGCAGCCCCTGGCTGTCGGGGTGCTTGGGATCGAGCGGAACCGGGCTGATCAGGATGCCGTATTCGTCCCCACGTCTTTGACTCGATACCGTTCGCCCTACCGCCTGGTATACAAAGTTTTGCGATGTATACGCTTTATTTTGTGGTCCCGTCACGAATACGTGATCGCCATCGTCGTGAGCTCTGATGTAATACACCTTACCATCCGAACGGTATGAGCCGTTTGGTGCTGCCGAAGTGGTTTTGTACCCAAAATAGAACTCGTCCGATTTGGAACCATCGGGATTGAGCGTGATGTGGTCTCCATAAGGCCAACCGCTCTCTCCGGGGCCGAAACCGGTAAAATATTCCAGGCCAGTAAAGAAATTCTGGAATACGACCGGCATGTACGTTTTGGCCGTGACAGACAGCGTCTCGCTCACCACGCTCATGCACCCAGATGTTGCCGTGACCGTCAGAACAACCGTCTGAGGGCCGCCACGCTGGTAGACGTGGTCGATGGAGGGTGTGTCTGTGGTGACGATCGTCCCGTCGCCCAGGTCCCAGGTCCAGAAAACGCCTCCGGTGCCCTGATCCTGCAAATGAACGGTCGTTCCTGTCTCGATCGGATCCGTGTCACCGGTGATGACGAGAGAGGGGGCAGGCGGAGCCGCCGTATTGAGAGAGATGGACGTGGTGTCAGCGCAACCAGCGGTCGTGGTGACGGTCAGGCCTGCTGTGTGAGGTCCGGGGGTGGTGAACGTGTGGGAAAAGCCAGAGGCCGTACTTGCCGGCGCGCCGTTCAACGTCCACTGCCACGCCGCCGCAGTACCCGGGACGCCAAGCGTGCTATTGTCAGAGAACGTCGTCTCGGTGTTCAAGCATACAGTGTTGCCATTGTAAAGCGGCGTGATGTCCATGCCAGCGCTGACACTCTGGACAGAAACAGACGTCGAGATCACACGCTGGCTGCCGGCCTGGCTCGTCGCGGTGAGCCAGACCGTATACGTCCCTACCGCAGCATACGTGTGATCAAATGCGCGATCGGTACGTGTGTTGCCGTCTCCCAAATTCCATTCGACGGCCTCGATGCCGCTGGTTGCCGAACTGGTGTCGCTAAAGTGAATGCTGTTGGCCAAACAGACCGGCGCGCTGGCCGTAAATGACGCCGTGATCTCCTCGGCAATGCGAACGCGAACGTCGTCCAAAAAGACACCCAGCCCGACGTCATCATCGCCATTACTCTGGAAGCGGAAACTCAGGTACGCAGTCTCTGAACCCACCAGGCTATCCAGTTCGTTGCTTAGGGCCAGGGTCTGCCAGCTTGACATTTGCGCGGGTGCAACAACGGTATAGGTAAAGACCGTGTTATCCGGTGAATAGCCCCATTCCAGGCCATCTCCGGCAGCCGTCTCGATCCAATAAGAGAAATCCAGTTCGGCCGCAGTGACGTTCAGGTTGAGAGGACCATAGGTCAACGTCGTCGTTACGTTTTTGGGATAGGGGTCCACCCCTGCCGACAGGGTGCTGCCGCCAGTGCCACCTTGCACGCACCACATCGTGTCGGCAAAGCCCTGGGTGGGGGTGATCGTCTCTCCCCACGCAAACGTGCCGTTGGAGGAAATCGCGCGATCGTGAAATGTGCCGTCGAATTCATCCAGTAGTACGGTGGTCAACCCATCGTCGGCTTGGGCAGAAATCAACCCAAGTGCGGCCTCTCGATTTGCCAGGACCAGGTTCATCGATGTGGACAGCACAAGCAGCAGGAAAAACACACCTGTCCCACCCCATAGTATCGGGGCGAGCAGTTTCTTTATACTCTTTGTCATTTCTCGTTATCCTTTCTCTACCCCCCTTCGATCCGTTCGATCTGGACCGGTTCAAGCGCACCCTGGCGACGTTGCCGGACATCGCCAAGGGTATGCTCTCGGCATGGCGGGTTGTGAGCGCCTAGTAGGGCATACTCAGTGGGGTCAGTTTAAAGTCGTCGAACTCGATCCTGTCATAACTGGCTTCCCACGAGGTGATCGTCAATCCCACCAGGCGATTGGTGCCGTATCTGCCATCCTGGATATATGTATAGTATGGTTCTGGCATAGGCATACGATGGCCGTTGCAGTACAAATAGATCAAATCTTTAACTCGCCTGACGCTCAGATGGTTCCAGCTATCGAACCCTTTGACAAACCAGGGAGCGCCGCCATAGCTAGAGAGATCTTTGGAGATGTCGCTTCCATCTGGCTTTTTGCCGTCGTAGCGTATTAGCGCCCAGGCGTGTTGGACTCCCCAATATCCCAACATATACGCATACTGCTCCGTCCAATCGTCACTCGCGCCAAATACCAGCCCCAGGCCGTTGCGCGTTTGAAAAGGAGGGGTGTCGCCGTCATCCGGCCGGTCAAAGCTTGCCCGAACTTCCAATCTGAAATCGCCCTGAGGGCGCCATCCCGGGTAGGCCACGAAGCGGTCTGCGTTGTCGCGGATCTCGGCGTATAACAGGCCACGCTCATGCCTGAAAAAAGTGTCGCTTTCAGATTGCATGTTTTTGACCATCCACTCGGGATCCTCATCGGCAAAGTCATCGTAAAGGACCGGCTCTGCCTGGAGTATTGTTGGAAAGTAATACTTGAAGTTGCCATCGCCTTCTTGCGCTCTGGTGATATCACCCGGATGGCCTTTGAGTGAAAGCAAGAGCAGAACAGTTACCGCAAGGATCAAAAAACGTTTCAGTTTGCTCAATTTTGTCTCCTCGAACATCGTTTTTCAGCCTGATGGCTGATCTGGAGGGCAATTATAGCATTTTTCTGCCGACTGTCAAAAACGACGGGCCGATCT
>JAFGJF010000046.1 GCA_016929205.1 Anaerolineae bacterium | reverse complement strand
GCTCGGCGCCGAACTGGATCGCATGGGGCGCGTTATGGTCGAACCGGACCTCAGTCTTGGCGATCACGCGAATGTGTTCGTGGTTGGCGATCAAGCCCATTTCTCCGGGGCGAACGGCGAGTCGCTGCCGGCATTGGCCCCGGTTGCCCTACAGCAGGGGCGTTTTGTCGCCAAAAACATTCTGCGTGAGATCGGCGGCCAGTCCCGACAGCCGTTTCAGTATTTTGACAAGGGGCAGATGGCGACCATCGGCCGGAGCAGGGCAATCGTCGAGATGGGAAAGGTTCGATTCTGGGGCTTTTTTGCCTGGATCGCCTGGCTGTTCGTCCATATCTATTACCTGACCGGGTTCAGGAACCGGCTTTTTGTCGTCCTGCAATGGGCGTTCGCGTACCTAACGTTTCATCGTGGCGCGCGGTTGATCGTCGACCCGGAATGGCACCAGTATCCTGCCACTGAATGCGATCTGGATCGTTGATCGTCGAATCACTCAGCAGCCTGTCCCTCCGCCGGCAAATCGGCGTTGAGCTTTGGCGTGGTGGCACGATCGTGTGCCTCAATATTCATCACCGCGGGGATGAAAAACATCCCTATCCCCATCAAAACGCACATCAGCCCACCCAGGATAAACCACACCTGCACACCCAGCCCGTCGGCAACCGGCCCGGCAATGGCCATCCCCAGGGGAGATGCCGCTGCAGTGACGCTGCCAACCACGGTAAATACGCGCCCCTGAATCTCGGGATCGACTACCTCCTGGAGCACCGCAGAAAATGGGCCGTTGGTGATGGGATTCATAAACCCGGCAAAAGTCACGCCTACCAGGCTCAACCAGAACGCCGTCGCCGGAGCCACGCCGACCGTGGCAAAGCCGATGCCCATGCCAATCAACCCGAACAGTGCGGTGGCGACTTTACTCTTGAACCCGCCCCACAGGCTCAAGGTCAGCCCACCCACGATCACCCCAAGGCCCCAAGCCGAGTTCATCCAGCCAAGCTGCAAAGCGCCGCCACCAAAATACCGGGTGATCAAGATCGGGAGCAGTGACATGCCGGGATTGATCAGCATATTGATCACCGTGGCCAGAATCAGCACCAGGAACATCCCCTTCCAGTGCCAGATGTAGGCAAATCCGTATTTGACATCCTGCCACAACGAAAGTCTGGCCGTTTCCACACCGGCGTGTGCCCGACGGCGCTCGGGCTGGGGGATGTGCACGAAAAACAGGGGGCCAATGGCAAAGGCCGCAGTGATGACATCGATGGCCATAATGGTGTACAAGGGCAGGACCTGCATCAAAAACGCGCCCAGCGGTGGGGTGACGATGCCCAAGATGCCTTGCAAGGTTTGATTCATCCCGGCTACGCGCGACAACTGCTCTTTGGGTACCATCAATGAGGTTGAAGCTTGCATCGCCGGCCAGTGAAACGCCCCACCTAACGCACGGACAAACATAATCGCATAGACGTGCCAGATCTGCATCCGATCGGCCCAAAACAGAAAGGCCAACCAGGCCGAGAACAGGGCAATGATCGTGTCGGCGACGATCATGACCCGGCGGCGGTTCCAGCGGTCGACCAGCGCACCAGCAAAAGGCCCCAGCAGCACGCCCGGCAGCATCGCCACCAGGGTTGCCGTCGCCAATATGGTTGCCGACCGGCCAGAAACCTCGGTCAGCCACCAGACGAGGGCAAAGCCGCCCACGCCGCTGCCGATTAACGAAAGCGCCTGACCGATCCAGATTGTAAAAAAGGACGCTGCCCAATGGGGCTTTTGTGCCTGGTCATGCATTGATTCGGCCATTGTAGACTCCTGGTATAATAGAATTCATAGGCGGTTGACACCGCCGCGATTCGGACTAAAGTATCTCTGTCTAAACACTCAGCAAGGCCGAAGCCTGGCGCGGACTCGGGAGAAAAACGCCTTTCACTCGGGCAAGATGATCCCGATATGCAACCGGACTGCTAAAGCCCGATGTACAGATAGTATAGCACAAGGTTTGCAGAGCGCCTATCCAACAGCTAACAACGGACTAACAAAAACACACCGTTACGTTGATGTGCTTTCTGCAGTCTGGCTTGCGAGTTATCGCCAATGGGTACAGATTGCCCAATTGTCGTTTTTCGAGTATATTGGTCTGCATCGATCCGGTCACAGTGGAAAGGAAAACAGAGATGGCCCAATACCCAAACCAGACAATGGAATTACTTTTCGAGCGCGCCAGCTGCCGCTCTTTTACGGATGACAAGATCCCGGCCGACGTGCTGGAGCAGGTGTTGGAGGCCGGTCTGCACGCCCCGAGCGCCGGGAATTTGCAACCACTGTCGATCATCAAATTCGAAAACGAGGAGACCAGACAATGGCTGGCTGAAAAGGGAGGCCAGGGCTTTATCGGCAAAGCGCCTGTTTCGCTGCTCTTTTGCCTCGATTTGCACCGCCTGGAACGCTGGGCTGAGCTTGAAGCGGCGCCGTTTACGGCGAACCGATCCTTCCGGCACTTTTGGGTCTCATTTCAAGACGTGATCATTTGCGCGCAAACTGTCTGCACCGCGGCCGATGCGATGGGCTTGGGATCGGTGTACATTGGCACGGTGCTCGAGTTTTTTGCCGATTTGAAGGAAAGGTGTGGGCTGCCGCAGGGCGTGTTTCCCGTCGTGCTGCTGTGCCTGGGGTATCCCAAGAGCCGGCCCGAACCGCGCGGCAAGCTGGGCGTCGACGTCGCCGTGCATGCCGAACGCTATTACGACCCGGAGGATCAGGCATTGCTGGATGCCTTTAACCTCAAGTATGGCGGACGGCAATTCGAGGTGACCCAGGAACGGCTCGATCTGATCGCAGAGGTGTGCCGGGAGGTCGGTGGCGAAGAATTGGCCCGCCGGTGCCTGGACAGAATCGAGGAGAATGGCGCTATCTCGATGGTGCAGCGATATTTCGGCCTGCACTATTTGGCCAACGAGATGCCCAAGGGGAATGAGGCGTACCTGGAATTGATGGAGCAATTTGGGCTTGAATGGTTCAAAGCGTATCAATACACGCGGTGTGAAGAATAAAGTGCCCGGCACGCACCTTTTGGTCATCCATCTTGGACATAAACGCATTCTATGGTATGATAGGAATGCAATCAGCGCAACGTATGTCATCCAGACACGATTTTAGCCCATCGATTTTGACCAGTCCAAGGAACGGATCGCCAGGTTGAGGCGATCGCGCTGTCTTCAAGGAGGAGGAAAGAATGGATATCAGCAAGCGCGTGGAGAACGGGATCAGTGTGTTCGTACTGGGCGGGCGCATCGATACCGAAGGCGCAGCCGAGATGGATGCTGCTTTGCAGGCCGCAATGTCGGACGGCGAGCACAAGATGGTGCTGGATATGGCTGCGGTGCAATACATTTGCAGCGCCGGGCTGCGCACCCTGGCCGATGTGTTCACCAAAAACAAGGGGGCCGGGGGCGATCTCAAGCTGGCGGCCATGGATGACAAGGTGGCCCGCATCCTGCAAACCATCGGCTTTGACAAGTTTTTTGCCTTGTACGATACGGTTCAAACGGCCGTAGCCGATTTCTAGGCACAACATATGATCCTGCTAGGTGAGTTGAGGGTCGAGGCCACGCTCGACAACCTGCGGCTGATCTCGCACTTTTGTCACGGCATCAGCGAGCGTCTGAGGTTGAGTGAAAGAACGTTGTTTCACATCGATCTCGCCGTGGAGGAAGCTGCGGCCAACATTGTCAGCTATGCGTATCCGCCCGATCAAGCGGGCGAGATCTTGATCCGGGCAGAAAGACGAGACGACGAGATCTGGATCACGCTAGACGATTGGGGCATGCCGCTCGATCCGCACAAGATCAAGCCATTTGATCTCGATGCACCGATCGAGACACGGATAAAAGGTGGCATGGGACTGCACCTGATCCACAGCTTGATGGATCGTGTCGCGCGCGAAACGGCCCAGGTACCGGGTGATCCCAATACGCTGTTGTTGGTCAAACGGATTGAACACGCTCCCGCTCAAGTGGCACCTTCCCACGATCGTGGCTCCAACACCATGCAGGAATTGGACGCGATGTTGACCATCAGCCGGATCATCACCGCGAATCTGGACCTCGACGATCTGCTCAAGCTGATTCTGAACGAACTGGCGCGGGCGATCGATGCAGACCTGGGTGCACTGTACCTGATCGACGAGGAAAAGGACGAGCTCTTTACGCGGGTGATGTTGAAAGAGATCGGGGATCTGCACAAGATCCGTCTCAAGGTTGGGGAAGGGATTGCCGGGCACGTTGCGGCCACCGGCGAGGTGCTGAATACGCGCAGCGCGTATGACGATCCGCGTTTTTTGCCCGTTCCCGATCAGGTGTCCGGCTACCGATCCAACACGATGCTCACCGCGCCCATGCGTACCCCACAGCAAAAGACGATCGGCGTAGTGCAGTTGGTGAACAAAAAGAGCGGCACGTTCAGCGCCCAGGACGAGCGCCTGCTGACGGCGATGGCTTCTCAGGCCGCAATCGTGATCGAAAATGCCCGGCTTTATGCACAAGAGATCCAGCAGCGCCTGACCAGCCAGGAACTGGGAACGGCAAGGACGATCCAAACGGGTTTTTTGCCCAGAGACATTCCCCAACATCCCGGATGGGATATCGCTGCTTGCTGGCATCCAGCGCAAGAGGTGGCAGGCGATTTTTACGACTTTTACCCACTGCCGGATGGGCGGTTGGCCATCGCGATCGCCGACGTGTCGGGCAAGGGCGTGCCGGCGGCATTGTTTATGGCATTTAGCGTGACCGTACTGCGCTTTGCGATGGGTCTCAACTTTGGCCCCGCCGCGTTGTTGGACCGTGCCAACCGATCGATCTTGTCCGATCAACAGTCGAGCATGTTTGCGACGGCTTTTGTCGGGTACCTGGACCTCGACTCGGGGACAATCGAGTTTGCCCTGGCCGGTCACAATCCGCCGCTGTTGTACCGCGCGGCAACAGGCCAGTGCCATGCATTTACGGCTTCAGGGGTGGCCATGGGGGTGTTTGAGGAAGCAACGTACGTCGAAGAGACGGTCACGCTGCAGCCGGAGGACGTGTTGGTGTTGTATACGGACGGGATTACCGAGATGATCGACGCACAGGAAAATGAATTTGGAGAGGAACGGCTCAAGCAGTTGGTCGTGCAGCACGCTTCTCGGCCGGCCGGGGAGCTAGCCGAGTTGATCATCGAAGCGGCTGCCACATTTGCCCAGGATCGGGGCGCTTTTGACGACGAAACATTGGTCGTGATCAGACGCCAGCCAACAAGGAGGTGACGATGAACATTCCATTCAGACAGTATTGGGATCTGCTGGCCAGGCACATCAAGCCGCAGCGGGGACGATTCGTGCTGCTGACAGTCCTCTTGTTTAGCGGCATTGGCCTGCAGATTGTTAACCCACAGATCATGCGCTATTTTATCGATGCAGCCAAGACCGGCGAGTCCGTTCAAAAGCTGTTGGTGGCGGCCATCGCCTTTATCGGCATCGCCTTATTTCAACAAACGGTGTCTGTTGGCGCGACGTACGTCGGCGAGAACGTGGCCTGGACGGCTACCAATGCGCTGCGCGCCGAGATCGCCCGCCACTGCCTGTACCTGGATATGGGCTTTCACAACAATCACAGCCCGGGCGAATTGATCGAACGGATCGACGGCGACGTGGCCGAACTGTCCAACTTTTTTTCCCAGTTGGTGGTGCGTGTGCTGGGCAACCTGCTGCTGCTGATCGGCGTCCTGGTGGTGCTTTATTTTGAAGATTGGCGAGTAGGGATCGGGTTCACCATTTTTGCGGCGATTACGCTGTACGCGCTGAACCGGGTTCGCGGCCTGGCCATCCCGCATCAAAAAGCACTCCGCGAAGCGAATGCCGACCTGTTTGGCTACCTGGAGGAACGTCTGGCAGGGGCAGAGGACGTCCGCTCGAGCGGCGCGGTCGAGTTTGTGATCCGCGGCCTGTACAAACTACAGTACAGGATTTTAGGACACTGGCGCAAGGCCTGGCAAATGTTCCTGGTCGTGCGCGTAACCGGTGGGGTGATGATGATGATCGGGAACGCGATGGCCATCCTGGCCGGCTATACGCTGTACCAACAAGGCTTGATGACGATTGGCACGGTCTACCTGTTGGTCTATTATGCCAACGTCCTGGGCCAGCCGATCCGCGAACTGACCCAGCAGATCGAGAACCTGCAGAATATCGGTGCCAGCACCGAACGCCTGGCAGAGCTGCGCAAGATCGAGCCCAAGGTGAACGATGGTCCCGGAGCCGCTATTGCCGGCGGGCCACTGCCGCTGGCGTTCGACGACGTGTCTTTTGCCTATAACCAGGATGAACTCGTGATCAAGGATCTGTCTTTTCAGTTGCGTCCGGGAGCGATCCTGGGCCTGCTGGGCCGGACCGGTAGCGGCAAAAGCACGCTGGCGCGGCTGGTCTTTCGCTTGTACGATCCGACGGAGGGGCAGATTGCCCTGGGTGGGGTGAATATTCGGGAATCCAGGCTCAAAGCGTTGCGAGAACGGGTGGCGATCGTGACCCAGGACGTGCAGTTGTTCCAGGCCAGCGTGCGCGACAACCTGACCTTTTTTGACAAAAACATTCGCGACGAGCGCATACACGCGGTGATCGAGGAATTGGAGCTCGCCGAGTGGTACAAGTCGCTGCCGGAGGGACTGGACACCCGGCTTGAAACGGGCGGGCGCGGCCTTTCGGCAGGGGAGGCTCAGCTGCTGGCTTTTACGCGCATCTTTTTGCGCGATCCCGGCCTCGTCATTTTGGACGAGGCGTCGTCGCGGCTGGACCCGGCGACGGAGCAGCTTATCGAACGGGCGGTCGACAGGCTGCTGCGAGATCGCACGGCGATCATCATCGCCCACCGGCTGGGCACCGTGCAGCGGGCCGACGATATTATGATCCTGGACGATGGACACGTGGCCGAATACGGGGATCGCGAACAGTTGGCCAACGATCCTGCATCGCGTTTCTACCATTTGCTGCAAACCGGGTTGGAGGAGGTGCTGGTATGACAGATACGACTGAAGCGACAGCAAAAGAGACAAAAAACAAGGACCATGGCGGGGCCGAGAACGGTCAGGCCAGCACGCTGCCAGCCTGGAAAGTGATCCTCAGCATGGTTCGCTACCGGCTGGGGCTGTGGCTGGTCAACCTGGCGGCGATGCTGCTCTTGATCGTCTTCTGGCAGTTGCCGGCGATGGTGATGCGCGCGTTCTTTGATCTCGTCAGCGGGGACGCGCAAGTTGGGCTGAACGTCTGGTCCATTATCGGCCTGTTGTTTGCGTTCGAATTGGGGCGGATCCTGGGTATTTACGGCTTGATTAGCACAAACGTCCCGTTCTTTGTCAATACGATGACCCTGCTGCGCAAGAATCTGCTCAAGCACATCCTCAAGCGTCCGGGCGCGCTGGCCTTACCTGACTCGCCCGGCGAGGCGGTGAGCCGCTTTCGGGGCGACGTGTTCGAGATCGCATTGTTTGCCCTGTGGCTGAACGATATCCTGGGCATGATTGCTTTTGGCGTGGTGGCGATCGTCATCATGCTCAAGATCAGCACCTCGATCACCGTACTGGCGATCCTGCCCTTTGTCGTGGTCGGGATCATTGCCAATTCGACGACCAAACGGATCGAGACCTATCGCCGCGCGAGCCGCAAGGCGACGGGGATCGTCACCGGGTTTATCGGCGAACTCTTTGGCGCTGCACAAGCGGTCAAAGTGGCCACAGCGGAAGAGGGGGTGCTGGCGCATTTCGACGAGATCAACGACGAGCGGCGAAAACTCTCGCTCAAAGATCGCCTGTTCAACGAGATCCTGCACTCTTTGTTTCGCAACGCGGTCAACCTGGGAACGGGCGTGGTGTTGATCCTGGCCGGGCAGGCGATGCGCGAGGGCTCGTTTACGGTGGGCGATTTTGCGTTGTTTGTCTTTTACCTGGAAGGGATCAGCGAGCTGACGACGTTTACCGGGCTGCTGGTGGCGCGTTACAAGCAGATTGGCGTGTCGGTCGAGCGGATGGACCGCTTGATGGAAGGCGCGCCCCCAGACGCATTGATTGAGTTCAGCCCGGTGTACATGGACGGCCATTTCCCTGACGTGGTCTACCCGGCCAAGAGCGACGCAGATCGTCTGCAGACTTTGCAGGTGACCGGTCTGGCCTACCGCTATCCCGGTACGGATCACGGAATCGAGGATATCAATCTGTGCCTGGAACGCGGCACGCTGACCGTGGTGACGGGACGGGTCGGATCGGGCAAGACGACGTTTTTGCGGGTGCTGTTGGGACTGCTGCCCAAGGATGCAGGCGACATCCGCTGGAACGGTGAGGTAGTGGAGCATCCCGGCGATTTCTTTGTGCCGCCGCGCAGCGCCTACACCGCGCAGGTGCCGCGCCTGTTCAGTGACTCGCTGCGTGATAATGTCTTGATGGGCATGAACGAGGACGACGAGGCGATCGTGCAGGCCATCCGTCTGGCGGTGATGGAATACGACCTCGATGAATTTGAGGATGGGTTGGAAACGACAGTTGGCCCCAAGGGGGTCAGACTGTCCGGCGGGCAGGTGCAACGGACGGCGGCAGCGCGCATGTTTGTCCGCGAGCCGGAACTGCTGGTTTTTGACGACCTGTCCAGCGCCCTGGACGTCGAGACAGAGCGCACACTGTGGGAGCGGGTCTTTGAACGGTCAGGGGTGACGTGCCTGGTGGTCTCGCACCGCAAAACGGTGCTGAATCGCGCCGATCACATTGTCGTACTCAAAGATGGGCGCTGCGAAGCGGAAGGCAAGCTAGATGAGCTGCTGGAGCGCAGCGAAGAGATGCAGCGCCTGTGGCACGGCGACCTGGCGCCAACGCAGCCGATAGCGGAGCTGCTGCAGATGGGAGAGGGCGTGGAGTACGGCGTGCCGGCCCGGGCACTGGAGCAGGCACTCGACCAGGCCCTGACCTCACCGCTCGAGCCCTCGTTCGAACAGACGCTCGATCAGGCCTTTGCCTGGCCGTCAGAGGAGGTGCTGGAGCGGGCGATCGACGAGGCATTCGATCTGGCGCTTGACGAGTCGCTGGAAAAGGCGCTGGACAAAGCGTTCGATCGGTAGGTTAGCCCAGCCAGACATCTTGCCCCAAGAGCGCCGCGCGCAGCTTGTCGACCGCGATGGCGCGCGGCAGGCAGCGATCCTGGACGGCAAGGGCAGCAGCGACACCCGCCGCCTGCCCGGTAGCCAGACAGGGCACGAGCAGGCGCATGGT
>JAFGJF010000045.1 GCA_016929205.1 Anaerolineae bacterium | reverse complement strand
CTGATCATCCAAATGAACCCAGGAATGACAACGTATCAGAGTCATTTATACAATCGTATCATATCAAATGCGAGTTGTCAATGGTTTTTACACGAGCAATTGCAGATCAGTGATTGTCTGCTCGATTGATCAATGTTATACTATATGGTCAAGGTGCGCTTGCTGCACAATGCGCATTCTTGAAACGCTGGAAACCGATCCTCACAGCCGGCCAATTTGTGATGATGAGCATCCTAGAAGACGAGTACCGCTGCTTACAGGTCAAACGTCAAACGCACGAATGAGAATGGACGGATGGACAGGCGCACGCCTGGATACGTTCCATCTATATCGTCCTGCACAAGCAGTGTCGAGGCACGTGGCACGATGCGCTCCGGTTCCTCGCGAGTGTTGGCGTCATACATCGTCTCTCCACCAAGGCTGACCGCCTGTACCTTGGGATCAATGGCAAGAGATCCTGGAATGACGACAAGGTCAATGGGCTCACCCGCAGCAGAGCGGTTCAGCAGGATGACGACCAATCGACTCTTCTCCTCGTCGATCACGGCCATCACATCGAGCACGGGGATCTCGCTGTGCGCCGGAATGTGCCCAAAGGAATGGGTTGTGGAATAACACTCGCAAGCTACCTTGACCTTGACCGGCGTGCCGCCAGCCATCGCTCCTGCAATTTGATGAGCATAGTGAACAGGATTGGTCCACACGCGTTCTCGTGTCTTGCGCAACCCCCCGCCGTGATTGACCGTGGCCGAATGGGTCAGCATCTCGACCGTGCCCTGCATGCGGATGAAAGCGTTAATCAAGGTGAGCAAATAAAGTGCCTCCGAGACCGTAGCCGGAGTAGGCATGTGCTCTGGCCGCAGCGCTTTTTCTGGGCGAGGCTGGCCAGAAAAATGAGCAAAGAGCTGCAATTCAGTCACAGCAAGGCGCGGATCGGCGATACCACGCCTTTTCATCCGCTCGATCATCGGGTCGTAGAGATCGGCCAGGGTGCTGGCATATCCCATAAAGGCGTGATAGAGTTCGACCGGGTCCGTGTCCGGACCGACTTGCCCGCCGGTGAGCAGGTGATCGGCGATCGTGCACAGCGTTTCCCCGCCCTCGTCGATCAGACGGCGGTTCCACTCGGAATGCAGACCTACAAGCTGTTCACCGCAGGCCAAGATGTGAATCGCCGGATCGGCTCTGCGCATCGCGGATGCAAAGCGGCGGTAGCGATCGACATACCCTCCCGGCGTGGTCCAGCCAACCTGCCAGCGACCATGCACCTCGTTGCCGACCTCCCAGATGCGGACGCCGTACGGTTCAGGGTGACCGTTTTCCGCCCGAAGATATCCCATGGGTGTATCCGGCGAGCCATTGCAGTATTCCACCCATGCTGCCGCTTCCTCGGGCGACCCCGAACCGGCGTTGACGCAGATCATTGGCTCACAGCTCACCTGGCGACAAAAGGCGATGAACTCGTCCGTGCCGAACAGGTTGGATTCCAGCCCTGCCCAGGCGGGGTTGGGGCGTGTTGGACGGGCGTCTGCCGGCCCGATGCCGTCGCGCCAGCAATAACCGGAGACAAAATTGCCACCCGGCCAACGAAGCAGGGGCAGATTGGATTCTCTCAGCAAGCGGATCACGTCGGGATCGGCATGATTGATATGGTCGTCTGGATACAGCAGCAGGCGATCGATCACGATGTTGGCCCCACTTGCAGCCGTGAGCACGACCTCAAAGACAGATTCGGGATCGATCTCGGCATCGGCCGGGATGGCGAGCGTGCCACAATGCGTGCCCCAATCCATATCCAGTTCGATGCCGGTCGATGCAAGCACGATTCCCGCCCGCCCATTGGGCGCGCCATCCGGTGCACCTGCTGCGAGTGACAGCGTGACCGTGGTAGGCTGAAAAGCGCGCGCGACGAGCCGGAATTCAAAGCCGTGCGTGCGGTGCAGGGGCAGGTAGGTGCGCTGTGCAATACCTGGCGGCGTCTGAGATGCATCGCTGAGAATCTCGACGCGCTGCGCGCGGTCGCCATACGGGCCGCAGTCAGGACTGGTGCAGACCTGCTCGACCTCGCCCCGCCGCACCCAGCCAAAAGCGCAGCCGTCCTCCAGGTCACGGAGCAGCAGCGCGGCATCGTGCAGCCCGAGCCGTGCGCCGTACCCGCGCGCCTGGCGCTCGATCCTGGCCTTGTCCGGCTCAAACGCCACCCCGCCGTCGGGATGGCTGACATCGTAGCCGGAGGCAGTGAACGACCATCGGCCAAAAGTGGGGTTAAAGAGAATCTGGGCTTCCATGCCATTATAGATGTTGAACCCCAGATGCTCGCAAAATTTGCCGAAGAGCCAGGGGCTGATTTTGTAATCTGCGCGCACCGTTGGATCGATCCAAACGGTTGCACCTACATCTCTTTTGGTGGAATGATGTTCGAAAAGGTTAACCCTGGTTGTCACGTCGTCCTCCTGTTTGACATCTATTGTTGTTGCAGATGACGTCGATCCATGCATCGTATGCTCACCACCGCCCTGATTTGTCGATCCACAGCGAGCAAAAGCGAATGCCACTATCAGCAAATTACGAACAGGTCAGCGCCACCACATCGGCAAACTTGGCATAGCCTACGCTTTCAGCGAGTCTTTGTGAGGCGATGTTGGCCGCAGCGCAAGACCATATCGGCACCTTTGGTACAGCCAAGAGGTGTTTGAGCAACGCACCGACCACGATGGTTGCATATCCCCGCTGGCGATAGTCGGG
>JAFGJF010000375.1 GCA_016929205.1 Anaerolineae bacterium | reverse complement strand
GCCTGACCGATATGTGCTACCACGCCGGCGCGCTGCTGCCGTTGACCATCGAGGGCCCGCACGGCTTTGTCGACGGGCCGGTGCCTTTTGCCTATCCGGATATCCTAGCCCTGTACCACGTTTTATTTGCATCTGCGGCGGATTGGTTAGCACAGGGCAATGGCTAGGGAGTTGTGATTCAGGACCCAAAACGTTGACTCGCACGCAGGCTATCCAAGTTGCGGTTGTGCTTTGCGGACGAACAGAACGCTGGCACAATCCATCGCCGTGTGTCACTGTTTCTGCTGTCCGCTCTGGCGGATGGCTTGCCGCCGTGACCAGGCCACCGACCCGGCGGCGACGATCAGCATCGCCGCGATCGCGCCGACCGCCCACGGCAGGTCGCCGACGATGGCCTGCACACCGTCAATGTTGACGGCAAAATCCAGCATCACGCCCACGGCGTGAAAAACGGGCCAGATGATCAGCAGGTTACGGGTGAGGCTGAACAAGGACTGGTACATCACCCCAACCCAAAACAGCTTCCACACTGCATACAGCAGGTCAGGTTCGAGGGGTAACTGGGTGCCGACGTGCCACAACACGTACAGCGCCGCTGTCAGCAGGATGGCCGGAATCGGTCCAAACGCCTTTTCCAACCGCAGATGGATCAGGCCATAGTATAGGAACAACTCAAACAGCCCGCCCGCGCCGGTCAGAACGACAAAGGCTTTGGCCACATTCCCCCAGCCAATGCTGCCCAGATCCCCTTCCAGGATCAGCAAGGGCACAAACAAGGCCGCGGCGCCCAGCCCCAGCAGCAGGCTGGCCAGCCAGCGCGCCCGCGTGATCCCCAGATCCGCCGGCGTGCCGCGCTTGATCGCGATGGCATAGCCCCAGGGAATCGCTGCGCCGCACAGGACATAGATCAGCCCGTTGTGGACCAGCTTGCTGGCGGCCGACCCCGGCTCCAGCAACAAGAGCAGAGCGCTAAACGCGCAAGCCAACAGCCCTGCTGCCACGGCAACCCACGTCTGCTCTGTGGGCTGCCAGCGAAACTGGAATGCTTCCTTGTGTCTCACCGCCAACGCCAGGCCAAAAAAGATCGTCCCCACAATCACGACTTCCACGACCGTCCTCCTTGTTATGCCTTGACCACGCGCAAATCCAGGAACTCTTCCTCGATCCGCCAGTTTTTGAGCCGGGATCGCTCCAGGATGGCCCGCAGTTCGTCGCTTGTGTACGACGACTTGATCGAGTTCCACCAATGGACGCGAAAGTCGCGCGGGATGCTCAGGCTGACCGTCTTGACAAACAGCCAGGGCCACCGCCGCTGTAATCGTTTTGAGTCGTGAACCACACAGCGCCCATCGGCTTTGAGGACGCGGGCGATCTCGTCAAAAACCGGCAGCGGGTCCGTCCAGTGGTGCAGCGAATCGTTCGAGACGATCAGGTCGATCTCGCCGTCCTGGAACGGCATCGCCCGGGCGTCGCCCTGTCGCCAGGATACGATATCCGCGACCCTTGCTTTGGCGGCGTTTTCGGCGGCCAGGGCCAGCATCGCTTCGGACAGATCCATGCCGATCACCCGGCTGCCGCTGCCTGCCAGCAGCTTGGCTAGTTCGATGGCGACATAGCCCGGACCGGTGCCCATATCCAGCACCATTCCTCCCTCCGGGACGCCTAGATCCACCGCCTGCCGCGCCAGTTGGCGGTAGCCCGCCTGTCTGATCCGGTTATTGCCCATCACCTCGCTGAACTGGCGGGCATCGGTCATCTGTGCAATGGCTTGGCTTTCAGGTATCCGTTTTACGTTCATACAAGTAGCCTCCTTGAAATAAAAAATATGGAATATAAAAGCTGGAATAATTGGCAAAAAGAAAAAGTGCCATGTATATATACAACCACTTCCCCAAGAGCCGTTCTTTTGGGTCAGCCAGCAGTTTGGGCGTCTAGGATAATGCAAATCGGCGAAAGACTTGCTCCCAACTACCTAATCCGTGATATCGATATGGCCCTCGAAAAACCCCTGTGTCCGCACCAATTCGTCGTCAAAGACGCCCTGCTCGACGTCCTCGCGCAGATCTTGAAGCCAGGCCAATTCGGTTTCAAGGTGTCGGCGGTGGTGGTCGAATATGGCCGATACCAACCGCGTGGGCATTTCACTGTCGCTCGCCAGCTCGTCGGCCTGGTGTGCATCGAGATAGCGCAGCACGTGTTCCAGGTGAGCGACCTGCTTTCCCATATATCCCTTGACCTCGTCGATGGGCAGCGCGCCCATAAAACTGAGCCCGATGTCGATAACAAAGGTTTGCCTGTCGATCGTCTGCCACACCTCGCGCAGCAGGCGCATAAACTCTTGCCGTCCCGCGTCCGTGATCTGGTAGACGGTGCGAGAGGGGCGGCTCCCCTCTTGTTCGGTGCCGACCTTGTCGACGAATCCGTCTTTTGCCAGTTGCTTCAGTGCGAAATAGATCGACCCAAAGGCAATGTTGGTCCAATCGCCCATCACGTGCTCGATAAGCTGCTTGATCTCATAACCGTACAGCGGCCGCCCGCGCAAGAATCCCAGGATAACCAGTCGTGTGGACAAGCGTCGTCCTCCAATAGAATTATTAAAGCTTGTATATTATACCATGAATAAAAACCGGTGTCAAGAGGCGTTTTCGGGTAACCCTTTTTTAAAACCGCACCGCCTCGCGCGTTTCAATCTTGCTCTCGTCCAGCACCAATCCCAGCCCCGGCAGCTCTGGCAGGGCGATCTCGCCATTTTTAGGTCTGTAAGCGGGATTAAAAAAGAACTGTTTGTTCTCCTGGTGGCGGATCAGATACTCGACCATGGGCACCGTGTTGGGCGATTGCGCGCCGGCGACGTGCAGCGCAGCGAGCAGCGAGTGCCCGTGGGCGATCATCGGCACCTCGAACGCCGAGGCCAGGGCGCAGATCTTGACCAGCTCGCTGATCCCGCCCGTCCAGTCGGGGTCGGTTTGCAGCACGTCGACCGCCTCGTTGACCAGCAACTCCTTGACCTGCCAGCGGGTATAGACGTGCTCGCCCGTCGCCACCGGCACCGCCGACGCCTGGCGAATTCTGTGCAGGGCGCCCACGCGCTCCGGCTGGATCGGCTCTTCCATCCACCACGGGTTGAGTGGGGCCAGCTTTTTGACCATCTCGATCGCGTACGTCGTGTCCCAGCCCCAAAAGGCGTCAAACATCAGCGTATAATGCTCGCCCACCGCCTCGCGAACCGCCCGCACCATGGCCAGGTTCTGGGCCTTGCCCATCTCGCCGTCGCCGGGACCGTAGCGAAAAAACCACTTTTGAGCCTGGAAGCCCATCGCCTTGTATTCCTCTGCCACCTGTGCCGCCGCCTGTGGCTCGATC
>JAFGJF010000374.1 GCA_016929205.1 Anaerolineae bacterium | reverse complement strand
CAGGTCGATGCCATGCTCGCGGTACAGCTCGATCGCGCCTGGGTTCATCTTGTGCAAGCGGGCAAACGGCGTATCGAGCAGTGCTCCCGAGTTCCGCAAATAACTCAGCGCTTCGCCGCTCAACGCGTCAAAAGAAAACCCCTCGGGGTTGGTCCGATAATCGAGGAATACGCGCCGGCCCTTTAACACACACTCGACGTAGACCAGAATGTCCACCAACGACGATCCGCCGGCGACCTTGCGCGCATCAAAGGGCCACTGGTAGCCCTTGAGAAACACAAACGAGCACATCTCGCCGGCAGAGTCAAAATAGTCGCGCAAAAACTCGCGCTCGTCCGAGCCATCCACGCCGGTGCTGACAAATCTCGGCACGACTTGCATATAGGTGCCCGACACGTTCCAGCGAAACTGGATCGAGGCCAGGCCGTATTGCGATTCGGGCAAGCTCTGCGCCCGGGCGCCGGCCATCAACGCCAGGCCGATCGCCCCGCTGTGTACCTTTGGATAAACGCTGGTCTTGTACAGGCCTCCCGGCCCGCCAACGGCCAGAACCACGTTCTCGGCGCCATAAACAGCCAGGCGGCCACCCGCGCCGATGACGACCGCCCCGGCCGCACGTTTCTCCGCGCCCTGCCCCACGGTCAACAACTGAACCACGTTTTCGCCTTCGTGAACCTCGATGCCCAACTCTTTCACCCGGCGGATCAATGCGCGGCACATCTCCCGCGAGGTATACGGCCCGATCGACGTCGCTCGCTGGCGCGGGTCGTGATCGGTCTTGTAGCCAACAAACTGGCCATACGGGTCGCGCGGGAACGGCATACCCAAATTGACGAGCTGCATAAAGGCCTGTGCGGACAAACTGGCCTCGACCAGCGCCAGATCGCCATGCATACTGCCACCCGAAAAATAACTCTCCGCCATCGTCCGAGGCGAATCCGCATCGTCGCCGCACATGGCCAGCTTGTAATAGGTCTGCTTGTCGCTGCCGGTATTGATCGACGTGCCCTTGTCCAGCCCTTCGGTCACGATCAGTACGTCCTCCACCCCGTTGGCGCGCAACTGCACCGCCGCGTTCAACCCCGCTGCCCCACTGCCGATCACCAACGTGTGAACCCAGGTTAGAGGAATAGACTCGAGCATCTCTGTACGCATAACCAATCCAGTCCAAGTACCAACCAGCCGCACTCACAATCTCTGCAGGGTCAACCCGCCATCGACCATAATCACCTGTCCCGTCGAATAGGGGAAATCGCCCCGCACCAGGCTGGCAACAGCCCGGCCTACGTCCTCGGGAAATCCCCAACGCGGCTGAACCGTCAGCCCCCCGGCGATCAGCTTGTCGTATTTTTCCTTCACCACCGCCGTCATGTCCGTCTCGATCACGCCCGGACGCACCTCGTACACCGGAATGCCAAACTCACCCAGGCGTACAGCCCACAACTGTGTGGCCATACTCACCCCGGCCTTGGAAAGACAGTACTCACCCCGGCTTGGTGAAGCCACGGTCGCCGAGATCGAAGAGACGTTGATGATGCATCCCCTAAAATCGGGAGTCTCTTGTTGTTGGGCGATCATCCACCTGGCAACGGCCTGAGTCAAGAAATAAGGCCCTTTGAGGTTGATGCTCATCACCCGCTCATAACTCTCCTCGGTTGCCTCCAGGATATCCGCCCGCGTTCTGGGGGCGACGCCTGCATTGTTGACCAGTACGTTCAAGCGGCCATAACGGGCCTTGATCTCGCCCAGCAGCCGTGCTCGATCTTGCGAATCGGACACATCGGCCTGGCAATAGAGCACCTCAACACCCAGGCTGCCGAGGTCATCCAATGTGGTTTGCACCCGGTCTTGAGAACGGACGCCACAAATGGCCAGATCGTATCCCTCGGCAGCCAGACACCTGGCAATGCCCAAACCAATCCCCCGGCCGCCGCCGGTAACCAGCGCAACGTGACCCATATCGACCTTTTTCTATTCCAGCATCGAGTTTGTGAATGATTACCCTCAAACAGACAGATTAAGAGAACGCGGCAAAACATCAAGCAGTACACCTATTCTACACCAGCTTTGATCTTTTGTCGAACCCAGAAACATTCTGCCAAAATTCGCCTTGACGTTACACTACCACCTGATATATAATAAAAGCACGAAAAGGTCATTCCGGCACCATACCACACACCAGACAAAACCGGCACTCTGGAAGGAGAAACGGTGAACGACAAACCTCAAGAGTATACCATCATCGCCCGGGTGATCAAACAAGATGGTCACTGCGCCGCCGGACACCAGGTCGGTGACGAAATCGTTTTCGATGGCCTGACCATTCAAGGCCAGGTCTGCATCCACGCGCTCTATAGCTTTTTGCCCAAAGTCTTTGCCATGCGCTACGATGCGCGGTTCCCGTGGCTGGAGGACCCTGACGTCGCCACCCATGCCTGTCCTGACGCCTGGAACCCCGTTGTCTTTGAGATACGCCGCGTGCGAATCCAGGAATAACGGCCATTTGAACGTTCCATTTTCCCGAAAAGGAGAGTTCGATGCACACTTGCAAACACACGATCACCCGCCACGGATTGGCCGCTGCGGCTGCCATCATCTTGATCGTCGCCGCCGCATTCCTTTTGTCCAACAATGTGCTGGTTATGCGTGCTCAGGAACCTGACGACGGGCAGGAAACGTCTCATCTCGACAT
>JAFGJF010000373.1 GCA_016929205.1 Anaerolineae bacterium | reverse complement strand
TTCAATGGGCCGGGAAAGCCGATGCCGATGGCCCGTACGTCTTTGAGCTTGACGCCGGCATCGGACACCGCACCACGGACACACTTGACAATACGTTCAAGTACGGCGCTGGCCCCCTCTTCGGCGCGCGTTTTTGTTTTTTTCCTACCCAGTATTTTGCCCTTGGGCGTTGTCGCTACGGCGACCAGGCTCGTTCCTCCCAGATCGATGCCAACGAGGATTGTCTTTGCCATTGATTTGCCCTCCTGTATTCTGGTGATGACGTTTACCTCATTATAGCACGTTGGCCTGTCATAGGCAATAGGTACGTTGATGCCAGATGGTGTGATCCTTTGGTCAAAAGGTCAAAATATGTTACAATATTAAGGATACTTGATCCGAGTGAGGATGTACGTGGGGACAAGACAGCACTCAAGCCCGGAAATGACAACAACAACGATGACAAAAGAAGAATGGCGTTGGGCGGCAACCTGCGCCGTTGGCCTGGCGTTGGTTGCGTTGCTGCCCTATCTCGTTGCTTATCTGGCCACACCATCGACGTTGTTTTACACCGGTTTTTTGTCCAACCCTCAAGATGGCAATACCTACCTGGCCAAGATGCAGCAGGGCATGCGTGGGGCCTGGCTCTTTCATCTGCCCTACACACCCGAGCCGCACGATGGTGAATTTTTGTTCACCTATTACCTTTTCCTGGGACACGTGGCCCGCTGGACGCGTCTGCCGCCGATCGTGCTCTTTCACGCCGTGCGCACGATCAATGGGATCGGGCTGCTTTTGGTCTTGTATTACACCGCCAGTGTATTTTTCAGCGATCGCGCGCAACGCCAGTTTGCATTCTGGATCATCGCTACCGGCAGCGGTTTTGGGTGGCTGGCCACGCTGTTGGGTCATATGACGGCCGACACGTGGGTACCGGAAGGGTACATCTTTTACAGCCTCTTTGTCAATCCCCATTTTCCTCTGGCGATCGCCATGATGCTGTTGCTGATCGTCTGGAGCGTCACGCCCTGGGGAGAGCGCCGTCTGAACTGGCGGCGGTGGATCGGGCTCGGGGTGTGCACCGCCGTTCTGGCATTGGTACAACCGTTTTGCCTATTGTCTGTGGGCGTCGTGCTGCTCGTCTACACCGCCGTTCATTGGATCAGACAGCGGAGGCTGCCCTGGCGCGAGATCGTTTCGGGCATGGTCATTGCCTTTGTTGGTCTGCCTTTTGTTGTCAACGGTTATCTGTCCACGACGCAAAATCCACTGCTGGCGGCCTGGTCGGCACAAAATGTGACGCTCTCGCCGCCGCTGTGGGATTATGCATTGAGTTATGGGCCGGTTTTGCTGCTTGCTTTGCCCGGTATGTGGGCTGCCATCAGGCGAAGGCGTGACGGCGACGTATTGTTGTTCGTGTGGACGGCCTGTGTTCTTGTCTTGTTATACATTCCCTACAGCCTGCAACGGCGGTTGGTGATGGGCTTGATCGTGCCTCTGGGCCTGCTCGCCGCGATCGGCTGGTATCATTTACCGCGCCGGGTTCGACGATGGCGCCTGGTCGTGTATGTCATTGCGTCCCTGACCCATGTGTTTATTCTCGCCGTTTCGCTGGTCGGCGCGTTGGCGCATCACGAATCGCTTTTTATTGCCCAGGATGAATACGCCGCTCTGCGGTGGCTCGACGAGCACAGCGCGTACGATGCCCTGATCGTCGCTTCACCCCAAACCGGCCTGTATATCCCGGCCTGGATCGGGCGGCGCGTTTTTTATGGGCATCGCTTTGAAACGGCCAATGCCGAACTGCGCGAGGCCCAGTTGGAAGCCTTTTACCGTGAAGGCGATCCTGCTTTACTGCGCGAAAATCCCGATTACGTCTTTTACGGCCCGCGCGAAAGACGCTTGCACGACGGAACCTGGCGACCGGATCCGGCGTGGCAGCCGGTTTTCCAGCAGGGGGACGTTATCGTTTACGCCATCCCATAGAATTGGATGAGCATGAAGATCAAGATTCAGGAATTTGTCGATGCCAAGGACGTGTGTTGCGTGATCGTGCTGTGTGTCATCGCCGCGCTCTTTTTGTGGCCTGCCTGGCTGCAGCCGAATAGTTTTTGGTACCCTCCCAATTCAGAATTTAGCGATATTACGGCTACTCATTGGCCCAAGATGACCTTTGTTGTCGAGTCGGTTCGCACCTATGGCCAGATTCCGCTCTGGATACCACCGCTGCTGGGTGGAATGCCGTTCGTCGGCAACCCACTTGCGGGCTATTTTTACCCCTTTAATTGGCTCGTTCTCCTCTTGCCCGTCACGCTGGCTTTTCACATTCTGTTTGCGCTGGACATTCTTGTTGCCGGCATCACGTTTTACGGCTTGATGCGTTGGAGCTATGGGCGCTCTGCGTATGCGGCGTTTATCGGTAGCGTCGGGTTTATGCTCACATCCAAGTTTATTGGCCATATTGGCGCGGGACATATGGGATGGTGCCAGGCATTTTCCTGGCTGCCGCTGACGTTGTGGCTGCTGCGCAGTGCGATTCATCGTCGATGCGCTTACCGGGCGGTATGGTGTGGGGCCATTGCCGCTTTGACCTTGGTTGCCGATCCGCGTGTGGCGTTCTACAATGTGACGTTGCAGGGACTTTATGCGCTCTACCGGCTGGTTGGCTTGTGGCATCAAGAAGGTTGGCGCAAAACGCTCAATTTGGCGTTAAAGTTGCTGCTGGTTCCGGTGGTGATGGTGCTGATTGGTGCAGGACAGATGCTGCCGATGTTGGAATTGATGTCCAGTACGGTTCGCAGTGAACTCACCCTGCAAGATGCGGCGTTCGGTTCGCTGCCCCGATCGTATCTGCTCGGCTATGTGATCTCGGATTGGGCCGGGTATTTTGAGTGGATGACCTACCTGGGACTTGCGCCATTGGGTCTGGCCGTATTGGCGCTCTGGCGCAGGATCGATGGTCTCAATCTTGAACGATGGTTTTGGGGCGGCTTGGTCGCGTTTTGCATTTTGTTCGCTCTGGGCAGCAATGCGCCGCTTTATCCGCTGGTTTTTCGCCTATTGCCTTTCTTAGGCTGGGTCCGTGTTCCGCCGCGCGCATTGTTGTTGGTCACATTGGCCGTGAATATCCTGGCTTCGATGGGCGTTGATGGGCTGTTACGGCAAGCGTGGGGGGACAAGGCGCGCCGTTGGATGTCATTGGTTGCCTTTGCAGGTGTATTGTTCTGCATGGCTGTGGGGGTGGGCTTTGCCTTGTTGATGGGCGACGAATTACCGCCGGCGGTCGTCGTGTTCTCGGCCGTTGGTGCTGTGTTGGCCGTGTGGCTGTTTGCATTCTCGAAACGCCTGGTGTCCACCCCAATTTTGCAGGTCGTGCTTGTTATTGTGGTGTTGAGCGATTTGTATGCCGTGGGGCACAGCCTGTTGGTTTTGCACGATGGGGCCCAAGTTTTGGCCGAAAACGAGCCTGCTGCGGCCTATGTCGCGGCGCGATCAGCAGGATGGCGCGTATACTCGCCCAGTTACAGCATTGGGCACCACGTCGCCGCGCGTTTTGGCATCGAGCAATTGGATGGCCTCGATCCGCTGCAACTGCGGTGGATGGCAGGCTTTATGGCCCTGGCGGGAAATTACGAGATTGTAGGTTACCCGGTGATGGTGCCGGTTTTTCCAGAAGGTGATGAAAACTGGCAAATGTCGATGCAGGGTGTTGTGCCCGATACAACGTTGTTGGGATTGGTCAGCGCCAAGTATATTGTGGCCGAGTTTCCCGTCAAAGCGCCGGGATTGGTGTTCAAAGAACAGGCGGGAAGCAGCTATATTTATGAGAACGAGCGAGCGATGCCTCGGGCGTTTATCGTTACCCAAACTCAAGTCGTCGTAGACTGGCAAGATGCGCTCGATCACCTGGCTGCTGGTTTTGATCCGCTGCAGCCGGCGCTGGTTGAGGCCGGGCATGTGCTTGATGGGCCAGCAAGCTGGCAGGCGGCGAGCATCACCTTGTATTCTCCTAACCGCATTGTCGTTAAAGCCGATGCGATACACCCTTCGCTGCTCGTGTTGAGCGAAGTGTGGTATCCCGGATGGCAGGCGACGGCAAACGGGATCGAATTGCCGATCTATCGCGTCAATGGTGTGATGCGCGGTGTATACCTGGAGCCGGGCACGCACACGGTCGAGTGGCGCTATCGCCCTGCGTCGCTGCGTTGGGGGATCATGATCAGTTTGTTTGCCCTGCTCGGCTTGGGTGCTGGCGGTGTCGCTATCAAAGTGAGTAAAAATGCAGATCGCAAAGCGTGAATGGGTGTGGGTGCTGGCCTGGGGGGTGGTATACCTGGCCCTGGGCAGTTTACCTTACCTGGTCGGCGTGCTGGTTTCTACACCCGATATGCAGTTCAGCGGTTTTGTCTATAACGTGGTCGACTGCAACTCGTACATCGCTAAAATGCGCCAGGGGGCGCGTGGAGAATGGCTGTTCACGTTGCCATACACCTCCGAGCCGCACCGTGGTGCGTTTGTTTATCCCTTTTACATTATTCTGGGCAAGGTCGCCGCGTGGAGCGGGCTGTCGTTTGTTGTGACCTATCACCTGGCGCGCTTGGTCTGCGTCCTGTTCCTGGTCGCCAGTGTCTATGCTTTCCTGGCCCGCTTTACGTCCTGGTTGGCGATCCGCCGGATCGCATTTCTCCTGGCTTGTTTTTCTTCCGGACTGGGGTGGGTGCTGGTCGTGCTCAATCTCACGTCCTTGTTTGGCAGTATGCCCATCGATTTTTGGGTGCCGGAGGGCTATCTCTTTCTCTTGAGTTACGCCACACCCCACCTGGCTTTCGCCGGAGCCTGTTTGTTCTGGCTGTTGGCCCTGGTCATCGACGCATGGCGACAGAACGATTGGCGCCGGGTGGCGATTGCGGCGATGACCGGCCTGGTGTTGACCGCTGTTCTGCCCTTTTACGCTGCCGTGGGATATGCCGTCCTGGGGCTCACCTGGTTGGTTCAACGCGTGCAATATGGCCGACCTGGGGACAATCGTTCGCAGTATCAAGCTACATCTGTCCGGAGCAGAGGCTATCACGGCGCAGATGGCAGGACGTTGTGGATGCTGGTCGTATCGGGCCTACCATCATTACCGGTTCTGGGTTATCAGGCATTTGTCTTTGGGTTCGATCCCTTTTTCAGTGCCTGGGCGGTCCAAAACGTCACCCGGTCTCCGCACGTGCTGCATCTCGTGCTGGGCTATGCGACCTTGCTCGCCCTGGCAGTTGGCGGAGTGATCTGGGTCGTGCGTCGTGGCGACCGGCGCAAGATGTTGCCAATGGCCTGGCTGGCGCTGACCCCACTGCTCATTTACCTGCCTGTCAGCTTTCAACGCCGCTTTTTGATCGGTTACTCGGTGCCGCTGGCCTTGCTGGCTGCACTGGGCCTGGCGCGGTACGTGCTGCTGCCCTTTAGCCGGTCGCGATTGGCGCGGCTGCTGCTGCGCTGGCCTCGCTATTCGCTCTCCAGGCTGCGCAAATGGATCGTGGTTGCATTGGTCGTTTTTACGTCGGCTACGAACGTGCTGATTGTCGTCGGCAGCAGCGCCAATGCCTGGGCAAGTTCGGCCGACCTATTCCACACGCGTGCCGAACTGGATGCGCTGGACTGGCTTGCGGCACACACAGTCCCGGAAGATGTTGTGCTGTGCGCTTTTGACACCGGGAACTTTGTTCCTGCCTATGCCGGTAACCGCGTTTTCCTGGGGCACGGTCCGGAGACGATTCGCTCAGACGAAAAAAAAGAGATGGTCGCTCGCTTTTTCAATCGTGCGACGGGTGATACCTGGCGACGTGCTTTGCTGGCGGAGTATGGCATTGCTTATGTGATTGTCGGACCGAGAGAGCGCGAGCTGGGTGAATACGATCCGGGTGCTGCCGCTTGTTTGAGCGAGGTCTATGCCAACTCTGACTATGCCATTTACCGGGTGCTATTACCATGAACCAGCACCGCACCGATTTGTCCAGGTGGTCGCTCGTGCTCGCGCTGCTCATTTTGCCGCTCGTGCTCTATTGGCCGTTTATCCTGGGCGGCAAGGCGCTCTTTTGGGGCACGCCACTGCTGCAATTCTGGCCCTGGCGGCAGTTCGCGGCAGAACAGTTGCATGCCGGGCGCATCCCTTTGTGGAACCCCTATGCCGGCAACGGCGTGCCGCTGCTGGCCGATCACCAGTCGGCCATTTTTTACCCGCCTAACGTCATCTTTTGGCTGCTTCCGGTTCATTACGCGATGGGGCTGTCGCTGGCACTGCACGCCATGTTGGCTGGCGGTGCGATGGTCGCCCTGGCGCGCGACTTGGGACTGTCGCGTTTTGCCGGGCTGATCGCGGCGCTGGCCTTTATGTTCAGCGGCTATATGGTCGCCCGTGGTTCCTTTCTGACCGAGATCAGCGCCCTGCCCTGGCTGCCGCTGATCTGGCTGTTTACCCGCCGGGTGATCTGTACCCACCGGGTGGTTTGTACCCGCCGGGTGGTACAACGGCGGCGACTGAGCGATGTAGCCTGGCTGGCGCTGGCGATCGCGATGCAGTTCCTCGCCGGCCATGCCCAGACGTGGTTTTATTCGCTGTGGAGTATGGGGGCCTATGTCTTGTGGCTGGGGATCAAGCTGCAAGTTGCAGATCGCAAATCGGATGCTGCCCGTGGCAAGGGATCACGCCTCACGCCTCACGCCTCACGCCTCACGCATTTGACACAATTTGTGTCTCGAAATCGCCAGTTTATCGTTACGATGTGTATCTTGTTACTCGCCGTGCTGTGGGCCATGGCTTTGTCAATGGCGCAGTTTCTGCCAACCCTGGAATTGAGCCGGCTTGCCGGGCGAGCTGGACGAGAAGAGTGGGAATCCTACTCACTGCAGTACTCGTTCTGGCCATGGCGGCTGCTGACGTTATTGGCTCCCGATTTTTTCGGCAACCCTGTGCAGGGCAACTATTGGGGTTATGCGACTTACTGGGAGGACGCGGGGTACATTGGGCTGCTGCCGGTTGTGTTCGTCATTCTGGCCGTCAATGCGTGGTTCAGACGGCGCAAACAGGCCGACTGCTCAGCCGCCTTGCGCGAGACGCCGTTCTGGGCGGTGCTGGCGTTGGTGGCGTTGATCCTGGCTATGGGCAAAAATATGCCTTTGTATATGCTGCTCTACCGCTACGTGCCCGGCTTTGCCATGTTCCAGGCCCCGGCGCGGCTGCTGTGTCTCTACACGCCGGCCGTGGCGCTGTTGGCCGGGATCGGGGTTGATGCATTGCTGCCCTCAGAGGCGTTTGCCAAAAAGGCAGCACGTTGGCTGGTCGGCGGCGGAGGAATCCTGCTGGCCAGCGGTGCGGCGTTTCTGATCTTGCCCGGCGTTGAAGCGACCTTTATCTCGGCTACGGCGCGGATGGCGCTGCTGCTGGTCCTGTCGCTGTTGCTGTTGTTGTGGGGAAACGCGATGCGGCCTGGGCACCGGCACCGTCGTTACTGGCAGTGGATTGTGGCCGGATTTGTCGCCGTCGATTTGATCTGGGCCGGGTATGCGCTCAACCCGGCTGTCGACGCCGGGCTGTATCGCTCGCAAACGAACACAGGCGCGTTTTTAAGGACAGACGATCAGGGGCGGATGGTCTACCTGCCCGGCACCCGCCAGGCGCTGATGTTTGAACGGTATCTCGATTTCGCCGACTATGGCCCGCCCGAGATCGATCGCTGGTGGCCCATGCGCGAGGACCTGGCTCCCGACCTGGGTATGGTCGAACACATACCCAGCGCAAACAGCTTTGAGCCACTGCTGGAAGAGCATTATTACGCATTGATGCAAGCTGTGGGCGAGATGCCGCACGATCTGGCCTTGCGCACGCTGGGGTTGATGAACGTGGCTTATATTCTCGATCCGGCGGACGATTGGCCGGAGGAGCGCATCTATCGTGCGGCAACAGTCAACGTGTATCGCAACCCGTACTTGCTGCCGCGCGCTTACGTGGTGTACGAGGCGTATTGGGTCTCTGACGACGGAGAGGCATTGGCCGCACTGGCTGCGCCCGATTTTGATCCGGCCCGTCAGGTTGTTTTGGTTGATTCAGCGCATTCTACTTTATCCGATTCTATCCCGCCTGCCGCTGATGTGGGACCTGCACCGGTTCCTGTTATCTTGCCTTCAGGGCCGAATCAAGTTAAAATAAGCACCAAGATGCCCCTTCCGGGATACCTGGTTCTGGCGGACACATACTACCCCGGCTGGCGGGCGACGGTGGATGGCGATCGGATTCAAATATTGAGAGCCAACACCGCTTTTCGTGCTCTGCGTCTCGATGCCGGCGAGCACGAAATCGTTTTCGAATACAGGCCGGTCTCGTTCACTGCCGGTTGGGTGTGCAGTCTGATCGCTTTTGGGGCGGCGGTCGTTGTCGGGATCAAAGTGCTGTTGGACCGGCGTGCAGGTTCAAGGTAAGATAGGGTTGTTGCAAAAGGTCCTCGTGTTCGGAACCCCAACTTGTTGGGGCCTTTGTCCATAGAATTGGGTAAACCCGAACAAGTCCGGGAATCCAGGTGGCTATAGTCTGAGATGGAATTGCACTAGAGTTGAGGTATTTGGTCTAAAAATGGACGGTTCAAGACAGACATCGTGTTGGTGGCAGCTCGGTCCGCGGCAGGTGCTCGTTATAGCCCTGTTTGTGGCCTTGTTTGCCATGTCGGCCCGCGAGATCACCGATCCCGATTTTTGGTGGCACCTGGCGACCGGGCGCTATATCGTCGAAACGGGCACGATCCCGCGCCACGACGTCTTTTCGTATACGGCCACCGACCACAAGTGGATCAC
>JAFGJF010000372.1 GCA_016929205.1 Anaerolineae bacterium | reverse complement strand
TGCTCGTTGAACGGCACGTGCAAAAAACTCTCCAGGTACCATTCCAGGTACGACCGCGCCCCAAAGCCGCGCCACAGGCTTTCGGCGATCCACAGCGCATCGCCCCAGTACTGCGTCTGCTCTCGGGTGGGACAGTCGATCAAGTGCTCCTGCGCGCCCACCTCTAGCGTATAACGGCACAGATCAAAAATCTGTTGCAGCCGTTCGTCGTCCGTCGACCAGGCGCCGGTGTAGGTCAACGGTGCTTTACGCTCCAGGCAGCCGATACGGTGGATCTGCACCCCTTGCGTACTGCCACGGATAACCATATGCAAGTAACGAAAACCGTTCCAACCAAAGGACACGAACCGCTGCCGTCCGGCTCGCGCCCTGTAGCGGACCGAGTAGCGCGTATTCTTGCGCAAGATCCAGGGACGGCCATCGCGCAGCAGTTCTGCCCCAGATAGTTCGACGACCGTATCTTGGGGGGCCTCTATGTCCAGATCGTAAAAGCCAACGTACTCGCGTCCCAGGTCAAACGTAAAAACATGAGCATCCTGCAACCGGCTGTTGACGGCATCCAGGTCAAAGGCTACTTGATCATGCACCGGGACGAGCGGTTCCTCGTCGCACGTGCGCGATACGTCACCTATGTCCTCTGCACCCGGCTGCAACGCCTTGAAAGCCCTAAACTGCAGTGGGGCGACGAAACGCCGTCGCAAAAACGGCGTCATCCGTTTTTGGTCGTTAGCCCAAATGGCATCGGCATCCTGGACGAGCACGGCATGATCCCAAGTCGCGATGACGCGCGATGGGAACCGTTTGTCCTGCCATCCTTCCGGCTCGAGCGTCGCATCATAATCCTCGCACTCGTCCAACGCCCAGCCGCGTGGGGGCACATCCCCACGCCACATCGTCAAATTCTTGCATCGCCAACTCTCGTTCGTGACAACACACGCACCACCAGCCCGGAATTCGGCCACGAGGCCGCCCGGTGCGGGCAGCAGATAATGCAATTTTCTGTCGGGCACGTGGTGGACCAGGATGGCGATCTGCAACTGTCTCGCTTTGCCGTCGCCCTCATAGGACAGTTCATCATACTGGCACCACTGCGGGTCGCCGTGCACCGGTCCTCGGGCAACAAACGCGCCGTTGATGTACAGCTCATAGTGATAAGACGCAGAAATACGACTGTGCAGCGAGGTCACCACATCGGGCAGCATCACCTCTTTACAAAAGAGCACGTACTGGTTGCGGTTTGTTTCTGGGCTCCATATCCATTTGGCCGTATCATTTTGAATCGTCGAATTCATCTTGTCTCCATTCGAAATACAAGAAAATGGGGATTGTGGGCTAACGACAGTAGCGATACAGTGCCGCATAGGGCACGCCAAACATGACGACAAAGCTCAGGTCATTGACCACCTTGGGCCACAACCTCGGGTAGCCGTGCAAGCAGTACCATACCGTCAGCCCGGTATCAAGCACGAGCCACAACGACAGCCCCAACACACACGCCACCCACGCCCAGCGCTCGCCGCGCCGCAATGGATGGACGGCCATAAAGGCGATCATTGCACTGGCCCCGGCTTGTAGGCCGCCGCCGATGGCGATTGCCACGTTAAACATTACCCGGTCGGCAGCAGACGGCGTCGCATCGGCGCCAAAGACAAAGGACCAGATCGCATCGAGGGCCGGTTCAAACACGGTTGTGCCCAGCGCAAGCACCACGCCGCCGACACACCCGGCGATGGAAACGACCAACAGCCACATCCACCACAGCCTTGGGACGGCAAACTGTGTTGTGGGCGGGACACCCGCGATCCGCTCGGTGATTGGCATTCTACTACGCTCGTGCCACGGGTGGAACGTTCGCGATCTGGCTGTGTTCACGGAGCAGATCCAGCGCGCGATCGATCGGCAGAGCTTCAGCCGACGCGCCCTTGTAGCCGGTGATGGACGTTGCCATAAACAGCGAATTATAGATCGCCTCCTCGGTGGCTTCAATGACGGCCTGAAACAACGGGGATACCTCTTCGTTTGGCAGTTCAGTCACCGTCGACAGCCCGCGACGCCGCTTTTGTGTACGCCGTACGCTCTCGGCCGTCGAAAAAGCAATGACGTAATCGCCCGAGCCGTTGCTCATCGCCGCCCCCGCGCGCGCCAGCCCGGCCAATGCCCGCCGTGCCAATCGCGTCAAGTTGCGGTCGGACAAAGGCGCGTCGGTGGCAACAACGATCATGATCGAGCCATCTGCATCGCCGCGATCCAGCGCATCCTGGAGAGTGTACCGGCCCAGCGCTTGCCCAACCGGCACGCCCAGGATCTGCAACACGCCGCCAAAATTGGACTGCACCAACACGCCGACCGTGTACCCGCCCAGGCTGCGCGGCAAGCGGCGCGAACTGGTGCCGATGCCGCCTTTCCAGCCAAAAGCCATCGTCCCGGTTCCTGCGCCGACGCAGCCCTCTTGAACCGGACCCACCTCGGCGGACTTGACTGCCTGTCGTATCCTGCCGGCGGTCAGCACGCGAAGGCAGATGTCGTTCAGGTAACCGTCGTTCGTCTCTCCGACGACCGGATTCACCGAACGGATCCGGTCGCTTCCAGGTTGAGCCAGCGTCCAATCGAGAATGGCGTCCGCCGCGCGCGGCACAGACAGCGTGTTGGTCAAGACGATCGGCGTTTCAATTTCGCCCAACTCGGCGATCTGCGTGCTGCCCATCAGCTTGCCATAGCCGTTGCCCACGACCACCCCAGCCGGAACTTTGTCCCAATACAGGTTCCCGCCATGTGGCAGAACCGCCGTCGCGCCGGTGCGGATGCCCTCGCCTTCAATCGCTGTCATATGCCCAACACACACGCCGTCCACATCCGTGATCGCGTTCAGAGAACCGGGCGAGAGAATGCCGGGCACAATGCCCCATTCGCGCGCACGACGAGGCGTTATCGAGCCGCCCATCAGATCAACCTGGACAGGATATCGCGCACAAAGGTCAACGTGCGGCGCACGTTTCGGTCGATCTCGTCTATCGACTCGCCGCCCACACACTCGACATACAGCGGCCCGTCAAAACCCCCCTTCACCAGGCCGGATAACACGGCGTCAAAGTCAACCCAACCCTCGCCGGGCGTGATCATGACGTCAGGTTTGCCATCACGCACGATGCAATCCTTGATGATTCCGGTCTTGACCAGCGGTGCAACCCGGGCGATGTGCGTCTCTGGCCGTTCCTGCCCCTTGGTATAATAGATAATGTTACCCGGATCGTAACAAATACCAAAAGCGGGATGATCGACCTTGTGATAGGCGGCGATCAGCTCATCGTTGGTCAGCGTGATCCCACCATGCGGCTTGAGCGTGATCTGGACGCCAGCCTGCTGCGCATACGGCGCAACCTGGCGCATGAGCACATAATAGTCCTCATAAAAGGCCTCATTGCCCGTGCCGAGGTCCAGCAGCCAGGCTGCACCTAACGTCACGGCGCTGTCGATGAGGCCTTTGTATGCCGCAACAGCCTCTTTCAGTCCAAGTTCCAAGGGAGCCCGGGCAAGCAGCATCGAGGGTGCCAAGCCTGCATCTTGAGCAATAGCACGCGCAACCAGCACCTCTTCACGGCTGCTGTCCGGCTCTACGCCCATGCCAGAAAAGACGGCAACGTCGGTATAGCCCGTTGCGGCGATGCGCTGGCACGCCTCCTGAAAAGACACTGCCGCATAGGGTCTGGTGGTGCATCCAATTCTGATCATCTCAGTTCACCTTTCTTTCTACAAAAAATGACCTCACTCATAAACCACGATCTGCCCCATCTCTGCGGAGCGATAAGCAGCCACAACGAGGGCCACCGTCGCCAGCCCTTCCTCGCCGGGAATGGCAACCGGCGCCTCATCCCGCAGCGCAGCCAGCCAGTCGCTCAATTCGGCCTCGACGGGATGGACAGGTGAAAACACATCCTCTGGTATAGCGATGACCTCTCCATCGGCGCCATATACTTGCAGTGCGTGCCGGTCAAAGGCCTCGTCGCTGGCCAGGGTTGCCTGTTCAAAGTAAAAACGAAAGCCGTATCGCCGCGCATAACTGCCCGCACCGCCCTCGTAGGCAGCCACGCCCCCTTTGGCAAAACGAATCTGCAGCGATAAATAATCGGCCCACTCGCCCTTGGGCGACGTGGCACACTCACCGCCGGATGACATCTTTTGCGAGACGGCATACACACTCTCCGGCCGGCCCATCAAGCAGCGCAGCATATCCAGCTCGTGCGCGCTGACCTCAAACAAGTAACCACCGCTTCTGGCCAGGCTGGCACGCCAATTCCCTGCCGCCTGCCGGTGAACGCTGTCCGTCACCCGCCAGATCGACGCCGCATACAACTGGCCAAATCGCCCGTCAGCCTGCCAGCGCCGGATCGACCGGTAAGGCTCATAGTATCGCAGCACGTGCCCGATCATCAGCTTGATCCGGTGCTGCTCGGCCGCCGCCAGCATGGCCTCGCATCCGGCGACATTGAGCGCCATCGGCTTTTCGCAAAACACATCCACCCCGGCTTCGGCCGCCTGAATAACCAACGGCGCGTGCAAGTCGGGCGGCGCGGCGACGATCACACCATCCAGGCCGGGACAGGCCAGCAGCGCCTCCACCGACGATGTGGCTTTGGCCTCGTACTGTTCGGCAAAAGCCGCCGCCGCGTCCGGCCGCACGTCGTACACGAACGACAACTGTGCTTCTCCGGTCGCCACCAGCGCCCGCGCCAGGCTGTTGCCCATGTTGCCACATCCAATGAGTCCAATGTGCATCGTTTCCTCCCTATTCGAGATCATTGCCACAGCCTGGCTGCTCTATGTGAGGCCGGCCATTGCGCCACCCTATTCTGACGCAAGACAGATACCACGTCTTGCCCATATCGTTATTGCCCTGGAAAAACAAATAGGTCTGTCCATCCTGATCGACGAATGCGTACGGATGGCCCGATTCGCACGCGTTCCACTCACCCGGTTTGCCGTTGGACAAGAATGGCTCATCGGAAAGACGCTGCCAGGCAATGCCATCCACACTCATCGCGCAACCAATCTGCTGGGGACGATTGTTGTACGCCCCGGCATAAAACATATAGAGATGGTTCCCGTGTGTACACAGCGCAGGCGCCTCAATGCACTGCTGCTCCCAGGGCAGCTCGGGTTTGAGGATCGATGCGTCGCAACGCTGTAGCCAATCGGCACGTCCATAGCCAGACCCCAGTGGCGCGCTCGCCACGCCCAGCATCTGCACCGTCATCGTCGGATCGCGCGTGGCAAAATACAGCCGCAGTTCATCATCGTGCACGATCACATCAGCGTCGATGGCCCGCCCACAGGTCCATGCTCCGGCCGGCCGGAACACCGGGTTCGTCACATTTCGCTCAAAGCGCAAGCCATCCGAGGACCGGGCGTGACAAATCGCGTCCCTGGGCCCATTGCCGTAAGTCTGGTAGAACAGGTGCACCTGCTCCTCCAGCACGATCGCGCCCGGCGCACATATCCCATTTTGTTCGCATTCCTGTTCGGGCAGAATCGCGCCACTCTGGTGCCAGTTCTCCAAATCGTCGCTTACGGCAGCGCCGATCGACCAGCCATCGTTGGATCTGCCATCGCCATATGGAGGCAGCGAATAATACATCCAATACCGGCCTTTGAAACGCACCACGGCCGGATCTTTGGAAAAGGGGCGACCGCGTGTGCGGTCCGCATAGCGCATACTCAAATTCTCTCCAGTTCCTGAACAAGCCTGAACCCACCCAACCCTTGATCGATGACGTCTATACGAAATACGGAATCAACGCGAATGAAATAGCTATCTGAGCATACCGTGATAGTGCCCCGTGGCCTACCTGCTGGATGTTTATGGTCATCTCGGCATTTCTGGCGATCCACTCAACGTGTGGTATCTGATCATAGAGCCTACCGCCATGGTAGACCGTTATCACAACTCTGTCAAGATCGCTTTATGATTCTCGCCAGAGGTTCAAAATGTGGCAGCACAGGCCATCATAGTCCATCTGTTCAAACACGGTCGTATCCAACTCGATCAGATGCCCCCCGATATCCAATGGTTCGATGCGGCCGACGATAGGATCGTTCGTCTGCAGATCTGTCGGGAGATGATCCTGGTGCCCCGGATGCCGTTCGCCGCTGCGCGCACGTTGTTCGAAACGCACCCGTAGGACAGCGGGATCGGCTAAGCAGAGAATCTGAATCGGCAAAAATGAATAACCCGCTTCGAAACGTTGAAAGATCGGGTTTGCAAACGCGGCGGAAAAATTGGCTTCCACAATACACGATTGGCCAGCCTTGAGATGGGCTTCGGCGAAGGTGTAAAGCACTTCAGCGCTCGCCCCACCCAACCGTTTTGACCACGTCCGGTCGGACCAACCCAGGTTGTCAAACAGCGTTTCCTTGATCGTGTCCTTGGTCATCACTGGCAGCGCAAAGCTATCGCCCAACCGCTGAGCAAGTGCCGTTTTACCGGTACACGGTGACCCCGTGACCACGATCAGCACCGGTTGTCCTGGTGCAGTCACTTCGGCCGGCCTGGCATTTTGGCCAGTTAACACGATGAACCCACCTCCCGTGCGAACAAAAAAGCTCTGCGCCAAAGGAATCGTGAACCCTCGGTTACCATCCCCACCCTGTTCGGGATCGCCAAATCCTGAAAGAGCAGATATCCCCGTATTTATCGAGGGTGTACGGTTATCACAATCGGCAAGAGTGTAAAAGCAGGAATCTGGTCCAACGGATCCGCGACCAGGATGCCGGTAGAGGGTCCACCATCCAGATTAATGGCGATCTCTAGATCCAGATCCAACGTCACCAGGTAACGACTGATTTGGTGCAGCGTAAAATAACCCCAAGAGGCAATGATAAAAAGAATCCGGCCATATCGATCCTGCCCAATGACTGTCCGCCGTGCTTGTATGTGATCCTCGTGTTGTTCGGGGAAACCGATCTCGCCCCCCGGTTTGACCAACAATGGAAAGGACTGCAGCGCGGCACGCAGCGGCTCATCTGGATCGTACGGATGTTGCGCCAGCCAACGCAGTTCTGGCCCGTCGTCTGTGATCGCCAGCATGCCGGCAAAGGAACCAAAACTCTGCCCCATCGCCGTGCCATCTATCACCGTCAATCCATTGGGAATAGCGATCTCGCCCTCTCGCCTGTAATATCCGCCATTGACGAGAACGAGAGCTCCGGTTTCAGCCTGCCAGGCCTCCAAGGATTGTGGGTTCGCGTGATAGGCCACGCCAAATACAAAATATTGGGGATCGAAACGCAGCATATAGAGTTGCTCGATCATCTCGCCTTGCTCGTCCAGTAGATTGACAATGCGGCGTTCCAGACTTGAGGGTAATCGTTCCCATCCCGTATCAGGCACGACTGGAGTTGGAGAAGGCGTTGCCGTTACGGTTGGCAGTGGCGTTCGTGTAGGCCCAGGACCCGTGAGCGTAGGCTCTGGTGCGCGAGTGGGCAAAAGTGTCGTTACCTCTATAGCGGCAGGTGTGACAACAGGCACCGCAGTACCGGACACAGTCGTCGTCCTGCTGTTGGGCACGCAGCTCACGACGAACAAACTGACTAGCGACAAGACACTGAAAAGAGAACGACCCAAACGATTCATCGATGATAACCAGCGACTTGTCGTCGCCCTATCCTCCGGCTTGGCGTTTTGTAAACAACAGGCTCGACCAGGTCTTGTCGATAGAGCATATCTTGTAATCGACCAACCCTGTGGCAAGACCGACGTCTCGCACATGCTGCTGTGTCAGATCTGTTGTCATCCGAGATGCCTTTTTGGGCCAGGCGATCCAGAGCGGGCCACGTTCGGCCAAGGCTGCCATCTCGGCTATCCTGGCCTCGAGTTCATCACGAGACTGCACAAACCAGACAAACAGATCGCATCCCTCATACACTTGCTGCTGAAGCCGTACCCCCTCGGGCAACTCGGCCAAGGTTCGTCCGAAATCCGGCGGGGTATCGATCAAGCCGACCATCGAGTTCGGCTTGATACCCAGCTTTTTCCACAACGGCTTGCCGGCATAGGCTGCAAACTGGGAATCCGGTGCGATGGGATCGGCTGGCGGATTGGCTATCGCTTCCTCCAGCGCCTCATCTATCCGTTCCCAACAAGTGGTCAGCGCGTCTGGAAGCAGTTCCTGGATGCGCGACACTTTTTCCGGCGCGCCGCCGACAAAAACCAGAGGAAAATAGCGGGTCCCCTTGCGCTTGCGAATGAGCAGCGCAAAATCCCGTCCCTGTGATGGCAGCCGCGACAGATCGATAACAACCGCGTCAGGCGCAGTCGCCTCCAATGCACGCAAATACGCCGATCCGCCGGGTATCTGGCAGTCGACTTGATAGCCGGCCCTTTCGAGACGCGCAGCTCGCTCCTTTGCTTCGTCGGCCTGCCAATGGATCAGTTGAATTCGCTTCATCGCTCCCCTATCGGGCTCTTCTAACCGGCTGCCGGAGCACGGTCTTTAGTTTTTCCGGTGCGACACGGCGCGGATCGCTGATATAGATCTCGTGATGTTTGCCGTTTTCCACGTAGCCATTTTCAGGGATCCATTCGCTGTGCAGCCGGGCCAACGCCGGACCTTCATCATCGTAAGAGCCGAGGTGCATAATCTGCACCGAGAGGCCTTCGGCATAATCCTCCAGTCTGATCCTGGACAAAGCCGGCAACTCTTTTTCTTTCACCTGCTCGATCGACTCGGTGACGATATCCTGCGTGATCCACTGCGGCTGCATGATCATCATTGTCCAATCCCAGGCGCTTTTGTCCCGCGCGCTGGAGAACGTGTCCATATCCTCCGCCCACCACAATCCTTCCAGCGGCGGCACAACATAGTCTTTGTCCAGTTCTCGCTTGCTGACAAACTTGATCTTGAATGCCAAGCCGTACAGCGCCTCGACGGCTTCCTGGTATGCCCGCGCCGTATTCGGATCGCCATGCCCATCGATCATCAAAAAGTGCATCGACGGCACATCAACAACGGTGAAAACCTTTGCCGATGGATTGTATAGATGCTTCAACTCTTTTTTAAAGTCCATCTTGGCCATTTTGCACCTCACTAGCACAACCGGAGCAGCTAGAAGACGTTATATACTGTGAAAATGTCATTATTTTCAAACAGGTGATCATCACCCAATAGCTGTAGCCACATTGAGACCATTTGACCATCCCGGCAAGAAAAACAACAAGAACATTGTACCAGAATCTCGGGCATTTTACAAAAGGCGAGGATTTCAGCCTGAACCCGATCGAGAAGGCCAAACGACTGGCGATCTGCTCGTCTCCAACGCGGCAACGATCCTGATTGTTGGTGACAACAACTCTGTGCTTCAAGTGACACAGACACTGGCGCAGCGGATGGGGTACCAGACATTGAAGGCGCAAGCTGGACAGGAAGCACTTGGCTTGGTGCGCAGCTTTGGTGGCGATATCCACCTCACCTTGCTGGATATAAGCATGCCGGGAAGGTATTCTCGCTACGAACGATTGACTGGCAAAACCACAGTAAATATGCTGCCTTGACCCAACTGGCTGTCAACCCAGATCCGGCCCTGGTGCTTTTCTACGATCGACTTGACCAGTGAGAGCCCTAATCCGCTGCCGGTGATGTTGTCCGTCTCGGCACTCTTGACCCGGTAAAACTTTTCAAAGAGGCGCGGCACTGCATCGGCCGGGATACCCATACCATCGTCTTTTACGGCAATCGCCAGGTGTCCGTTCTGCCTGCCTACCGACACCTCGATATGTCCTTCTTGCGGTGTGTACTTGATCGCATTGCCCACCAGGTTCGAGATCGCCTGTCCCAATCGGATCCGGTTGCCCAACACCGCTGGCAGATCAGCGTCACAACGCAAGGTCAAACTTTGATGCTTATATTCGGCCGGCCCTTGCAGGCCGATCACGGTCCTTTTCACGATCTCAACCAGATCACACTCGGTCATCTCCATTCGCGCTTCCGCCTCGATCCGTCCCAGGTCCAGCAGGTCCGCGATCATATCCGCCACGCTGTCCACACCTCGTCGGATGTTGGACAGAAAATGCTTTTGCTGTTCATTCAAGCTCCCGGCCATAGGCAGCAGTTCGGCAAACCCCTTGATCGACGTCAACGGTGAACGCAGGTCGTGGGATACAGTTGACACCAATTCGCTCTTGATCCGGTCCAACTCTTTGAAATGAGTAATATCTTGCATCACCGCCACCTGTCCTACACCGGCGATCGGCGTCACATTGGCATTCAAGGTGCGTTCATCCGATAGCGTGATCTCGGCCTGGGCAGACCTGGCCGTCTCCTGCGCGCGGGTAAAGACGTCAAGCAGCACTTCATCATCGATGATCGATGCCAGGGGATCTCCGGCCACATTTGGCTCGATCCCGAACGCCTGTTGGGCAGCCTTGTTGGCCAGAATGATGTGCGCCTGTGGATCATCGTCCACGACCAGCACCACATCTTCGGTATGGGTCAGGATGGCTTGCAGTTGCTGGTTCACCTCGACCAGTTTCCGCATCAAAGCATCACGCTCACGGCGCAACCGCGTCTCGGTCAATGCCTGGTCGATGACCGATAGCATCTCTTCGACCTCAAAGGGTTTGATCACATAGTCCTTGATCCCCTGACGAAAGGCGCGCACGACCAGCTCTTCCGAACCGTGCAAGGTCATCAAAATAATCGGAATGTCGAGTCTGGACGCGTGCAACGCTTCGAGGATCTGGATCCCGGTCAGGCCAGGCAGTTCCCAGTCGGTGATGATCAGATCCGGCCTCTCAGCCAGCGCCAGTCGCAGACCCTCCTGCCCGTCGCCGGTGACGAGCGCCTGGTAGCCGTGCGGTTCCAGGATATGGTGCACGATCAACTCCCGGTAAACCAGGCTGTCTTCAATTAGCAGTACGCGTTCATTCGCCACTCTAGTTTCTCCAACTTGTAGCGTCCTCATCTTGAGCGACATGGGTGCTCACACTGTGTGCGGAATGATCTCCATCTCTTTGAGCGTCTCGATCAAAACCACATCGGCAAAGGCGTCTTTGGGAATGTAATCCGTGATCCCCGATTGCATACCCAATGCAACCATTTCGGGGTCGTCGTGCCGGGTGAGCATAATGATCGGAATGTCGCACGTCTCCTTGATCTGCTTGAGTGCCTCACAGACCTGAAGCCCGTTCATGCCCGGCATTTGAACGTCAAGCACGATCAGATCGGGACGCAAAACTTGGGCCATCTGGACCCCCTCAAAGCCATTGTTGGCGACAATCGCACCCACACCCGCATCTTCCAACAGCGCTCGCAGGTGCAGGGATTGGGTGGAGCTGTCTTCAACAACAAGTATCGTTTTTCGTGCCACAGTTTGGGTGTTGTTCATCCCACGCTCCTACCATTTATCCACTTTACAATGGTGGCCCGAAGCTGGACGGGCGAGATACGAACGATCTCGTAATCATCGACCATCCACCGTGCGTCGCCAAAGCGCGGCGTATCCTCGTCCTCGCCTACGTTGGCCGTGCACACCACCTTGACACCTACGCACTCGCTCTTTGTACAGCTTTCGATATCGACCTGTCCCTTGTGCCCATTATCCATACCCATAGCTTGTGCCAGCGACGACGTCGCCAGGGCAATTCGTGCTTGATCCATCGTCCTCAAGCCGACGGTGCGAGCCAGTTGTCGGACAGCCATTCGAGCAGAGATAATGTCCAGACTGTTACAGATATCCATCGTTTTGTTACCCATGACTTGCCTCCCGACGCGGCACTCTTTTAGCATCGAGTTGCTCAAGGCTCAACGCAATCAACTCCAAGGGCATCACCTGGTCGACTGCGCCGCGGGCGGCGGCCTCGCGAGGCATCCCGTACACCACACAACTCGCTTCATCTTGCGCCAACGTCACCCCCCCGGATCGATGCAGCGCCACCAACCCCTCTACGCCATCGTCTCCCATCCCGGTCAAGATCACTCCTGCCGCACGCACGCCATAGTTCCGGGCCAATGAATGGAACAGATAGTTTGCCGAAGGCCGCAGCCCGGCATAGGGCGGTTCACGATTCAACTCGACCACGCCCCACGCATTCAGTTCCATGTGATAATCATCCGGAGCAAAAAGCACCGTGCCCGGCTGCGGCGTGTCGCCCGGTCCGGCAATGCTCACGTGTAAGGCTGTCTCTTTGTCCAGCCATTCGGCCAGTCCGCTGACAAAGCCAGGCGTGATATGCTGCACAGCCAGAATCGGTATCGCAAAATCTGCCGGCAGTGGTCTCAGCACCTTGGCCAGTGCAGCCGGACCTCCGGTCGAGGAGCCGATGCCAATGATCCGGACATCCCGCCCTTTCAGCGCCTGTCTCAAACCGGATGACAACCCCGGGCTAAAGCGTGTCAGTGACACCTCCGCGCCCGCTTTTTCCATTGCGCTCTTGGCCGCCCCTGTCGATGTGCCAGGCAGGCGATCGCGTCCCCAATGATGAATCACCGGCACACCCGACATCAGACACACGGTCTGGACCAGCTTTTCACAGTTCTCAGGATCGTTCAGACCAGGCTTGCGGATCACGGTCAGCGCGCCGGCCTGCAGTGCTTCAAAGGTCAGGTCGATGTCCGCGCGCATCATATTGGCCGTCACCACGACAATCGGTGTCGGTACCTCGCACATAATCCGCCGCGTCGCTTCCAATCCGTCCATCTTGGGCATCAGCACGTCCATCGTCACCACGTCTGGTCGCAACCGATGGACCAAGCGCACCGCTTCTTCGCCGTTCGAGCCTACCCCCACCACCTGCATCCCTTCCGAGTTGTGCAGTAACGCTACCAGCAGCTCGCGCACGCTCAAAGAATCGTCGACGACCACCACCCGGATTGGGCCGGTCTTGATCTTGGTTGACATTAGCCCACCATACTCATATTTTCGCTCGTTTCGACCAGGTGCGCCTCCGCATCTGCGGTAGGAGTGCCATTCGGCAGCAAATGCAACTGGCGAAGCGTTTCGACCAAGACCACGTCGGCAAAGCCGTCTTTGGGAATAAAGTCGATCGCTCCCAACTCGATCCCTTCCAACACCATCACCGCTTCGTCGGCGTGCGAGGTGAGCATCACGATCGGGATGTCGGCTGTACGTGCATCTTGCTTGAGCCGCCGGCACGCTTCCAGGCCATGCATTCGTGGCATCTCTAGATCGAGAATAATGATGTCTGGATGGTAGCGCTGCGCTTTTTGCACTCCTTCCAGGCCATCGCCGGCATACAATACCTGCAGCCCCACTTCGATCAACAACTGACCCACATGCGTTGCCTGCACCCGGCTGTCCTCTACAATCAATGCCGTCTTGGACTCACCCATATCAAACTCCATTCAGTTTCCAGTTGAACGTTGAAAGTTAGAACACATCTTGCATTCAACTCTCAACTTTCAACCTGCAACTTTGGACTCATATCAACTGCTCTATCGTTTCCAGTAGATTCTGCTGATCGAAACTACTCTTGACAATGTACGCATCCGCACCAGCCTCGATGCCCTGCGTTTTGTCTTCCACCGAATCCAGCGATGTCACAAGGATCACCGGCACATTTGTCGTTTGTGAATCCTCTTTGACCTGCCGCGTCAGATCGAATCCGTTCATCCTCGGCATCGCCACGTCCGACACGATCAAATCCGGTATCCCTCCCGTCGCCATTACGTTCAACGCTTCTCGTCCATCGGTAGCCAGTTGCACTGTATAGCCTGCCGCTTCCAGAATGTTCTTTTCCAACGTCCGCGTCGTGATCGAATCGTCGACGACGAGGATGCGACGCTGCGTACGTTCCGCGACAGACGTAGCCGTCGCGTTCAACATATCGAGCACCGATCGACGTTTTTCCTTCATCGCCATCTTGATCAAATCGGCGACGTTGAGGATCAGCACGACCTGACCGTTACCCTGCACCGTCGCTCCGGCGATACCGCCCACCCGCGCAAGTTGCTGGCCCAACCCTTTCATCACCACCTCTTGCTCATCCACCAGATCATCGACGGCGAAGGCCATTCGCCGCTCGGCTCCGGCCAGGATGACCACCAATACGCTGTCTTGATCGTGCTGACTTTCGACGTCTGGGAGCTCGAGCACGTCACTCAACCGCACCAGCGTCAACGGACGATTGTTATAACGTACGGTATCCTGCCCCTCCAAGGAGACAATCTCTTCTGGATGGTAACGGGCGATCCACTCGACGTTTTTGATTGGAATGGCCAACAATTCCCCGCCCGCGCGCACCATCAACCCCCGCGAACTGGTCAAGGCCAACTGTAGAGTCAACTTGAAGGTCGTCCCCCAACCAGGCTCCGACTCGAGGTCGATCACCCCGTGCAGCGTTTCGATATTGCGCCGCACCACGTCCAGCCCCACGCCCCTTCCCGAGATGTCGGTAATGATCGGACTGGTCGAAATGCCAGCGGTAAAAATCGCTTCCTTGAGTTCCGCTTCGCTCAGCGCCTGGGCATCGACGCCACGCTTGCGCCCCACGACCTGGCGGATGGCATCAAAGTCCAGACCGCGTCCATCATCCGATATCGACAGGACGACGTCTTTGCCTGCCTGCTCGGCCCTGAGGGTGATCGTACCGGTAGGCGGCTTGCCCATCGCCTTGCGCACCTCGGGCGGTTCGATCCCGTGGTCCACCGCATTGCGCAGCAGATGGATCAACGGGTCTTTGATCTGCTCCAGGACCTGTTTGTCCAGTTCCGTCTCGCCGCCGACGATCTCGAGGACCACTTCCTTGTTGGACAAATGCGCCAGATCGCGCACCATCCGTCCAAAGGTGCCGGTGATCGTGCTCAGAGGCAGCATCCGCACCCGCTTGATCTCTTGTTCCAATTCTCCGATCACCAGCGACATATGCATCGTGTCACTGGCGTACTGGCGCGACAGGTCGTTGACCAGCACGCCCATACGATAGAGCTGGTCCTGTCCGTCAGCGACATAGCCCAGGAGCTGTTCCACATCCTTGCTCAACTCGCGCAGCTCGTGAACAGAACGGCCCTGAAAGCCGCTGTTTGCATTCCCTTTGTGCGCCAGCGACTTGGCCCGGTCTTGGGTCAGGCCGAACAGATCGCTGCGCATTGCATCGACCGATTTCATACGATAGTCGCTTAGTACACCGTGCTGCTGCTGGCGCACCAGGCGATTGTAAACGCTGCGCATCTCCAGCCAGTCTTTCTGCCACTCTCCCAGCAGTCCCTGGAACTGGCGCACCTGGTTCAGCCCCTGTTCGATGCGAATCTTGGAGACCAACAGTTCGCTCAGTTGGGCCATCAACGCATCCAGTTTACTCACCGGAACGCGGATCGTCTCATCCCCGTTGGCGGATACAGCACTTGGCTTGGATCCATCTCTGCCTGGCAGCATACCGCTGTTGGATGGCCCATCATGGTTCGATGGCACACTGTCATTAAGCGACACTTGCGCTTGTCCGGGTGCTGTTGCCGCCAGTGACGCTGTCGTTGATGGTGGCCCTGCCGTCGTCGTCTGCTCTGCCACCAACGGCGAATCCAGTGGTGGCAGCACCGGCACTGTCCGAGATGATTCTCCCACCTGTTGCTGGCTTTTTTCCTCTTGCACCTGGCGCATCAACGCGCTGACGGTCTGGCTTAACGCCGCATCCAGATCCGGTTCACCCTTGGACAGCCTGGGTCGTTCAGGCTTGGGTTTTTGTGCACCTGGCTTGTCAGCTTGTCTGCTGGCAAACGGTTCCAGTCCGGCAACGGCCTGCAAGGCACTCAAAGGCGGCGTCGTCTCGCCCGCTTCGTAGGCCGCCTGGGTCAATTCGATCGCATCGATGGCGGTGTAACACGCCGTAAACATCTCTGGCGTTGGCTCGATGCGCTGGTGTTGCAGCGCGTCGAGGACACTCTCCAACGTATGCGCCAGTTGCTCGACCATCGTCACGCCAACCGCCCGCGCCGCGCCTTTCAGGCTGTGCGCCGCACGAAAGACATTTTCCAATGTCTCCTGGTGCTCGGTTGCCTCGACGCGTTCCTGCTCGACGGACAGCAGCCCATCGTTCATCGTTTGCACGTGCTCGGCCAGCTCGACCCGGAAACTGCTGATCAATTGCTCTCTTATTTTTGCACTGAGGGACATGGTGTCCTCCTATTGCGTGAAACGTGATTCGTGATACGTGACGCGTGATTCGTGATATACGTCATTCTTCATTCGCTATCCGTGATCTGTGATTGGTGAAACGTGAGGGTTGGGTATGGTGTAGGGCCTCTTTGAACCCTCACGTTTTCACGCCTCGCTAAACTTGCGCCAATGCCTGATGCTTGACGCGTCACGTCTTTACATTTCACGTCTCAGACCTTGTACTGCTCCACCACCTCGTTCAGTCCACGCGCCAGGTCGTTCAGATTCTGGGCTGCCTTTTCCGCCTGGCGGGTGGCGCTCAAACTCTGCACCGTCGCCTGGTTGATGCTCTGCATCGTCACCGCCATCTGCTCCATGCCCGTCGCCTGCTGCTGCCCTCCGGCCACCACCTGCATCGCCGACTGGGACGCTTCCTGGATCGCCTGTGAGAGCTGTTCGATCGTCTCCCGCGTCCGGCTGACCATACGCACGCCTTCGGCCACACCCTTGGAGCCTTCTTCCGTGGCCATCGTCGTCGCGATCGTCGCTTTCTGGATATCGCTGAGAATCGTCTTGACTTGCGACGTCGCCTGCCGCGACTGCTCGGCCAGGTTGCGCATCTCGAGCGCCACCACCGCAAAGCCCGACCCGCTCTCACCGGCGCGCGCCGCTTCCACCGACGCGTTCAGGGCCAGCATGTTGGACTGGGTGGCGATATCGTTGACCGAACTGATGATCTCGCTGATCTGGTTCATCTGCTCGGCCAAGGCCACGCTGTTGTCGGCGATGACCTGCACCCGTGCCTGGATCTGCTCCATGCTGCCGATCGTCTCCTGCACCGTTTGTTGTCCCGCCACCGAGACCTGCACGGTGCGCTGCGCCGAATCGGCGACCTCTCGCGCCACGTCGACGGCACGCTCGGCGATGGTGCGGATCTCGTCCACCGTCGTTGAGGCCTGAGCCACAGCCGAAGACTGTTCGCTGGACGTCGACGCCAACTGTGTCGTCGCCGCCAGGATCTCGGCCGCAGCCGTACTCAGGCTCTGCGCCGCTTCCCGCGTCTGTGTCGTCATCGTGCTCAGGCCCTCGACCATGGCGTTCAGGTTACGGCCCAGGATGACCAGCGGATCGTTCTCTGATCGTCCGTCAGAGCTATCCAGGCTCAACCGGGCAGACAGGTTGCCCCGTCCTACCTGCACCATAAAATTCACGTACCTGTCGATCGTGGAC
>JAFGJF010000044.1 GCA_016929205.1 Anaerolineae bacterium | reverse complement strand
TGTAGGTCGAGTTGGGGGTTGGCGATAAGGCTGTGGTTGGGTGGAGGTGTGGGTTGGTATGAACCTGGGAACCCGACCTACACGGCTCGTACAGTCGGCATTCTCCTGGTCTGTCGGTGTGGTCATCTTGTTCCCTTTCGTATCCTCTCCGTGTTTTGGGCTAGGGATGGGTCTTGTGCCCACCCGGAAGGGCAACCACTGCAGTGTGCGGTTTGCGGTGCAGTTCCCCGCCATCCACTGCCGGGATTGCCCCTGCTTTTTGCCAAGATACTTTATTTTTGTCTCTGCAACAAGGACAGGCACCGGCCAGCCAGGTCTTCCTGCGAGGACGTCGTGTCCAGGTCGATGCTGGACAGCCCGAGCCGGTTGACGGCCTCCATCATCCGCGTGTTGTAGGCCAGGGTGCGCGCCAAAAACTTGTCGATCAGGGTTTGCTCGCGGCCTGTTTTGTCTTGATAGCGGCTTTCGTGGTAAATTCTGGCCTCAAAAAGGTCGTCGCCGGCGGTGAGCCAGACGGCGGCGATCCGGTCCAGGTCCAACGAGACCACCGATTCGGGCCACAAGGCCGATCCTTCCATGACCAGGCCGCCTTGAGCCGGATCGTTAACGTGTAACATAACAAACGCCTTGGCGATTGGCCAGACGTTGTCCCGGTAATGCCGCAGCACGTCGGCGATCAACTCGTTGACGGACAAGGTCAGGTAATGCTCGGCCACGTGCTGGGGCACCGTTTCGGGTGCGGTCTTCCACGGTCGTCCGGGGTGGCGGGCGAGCAGGTCTGTCGTGATGTAGCGCCAGCCGAGCGTCGAGGCCAGCGACTGGGCGAGCGTCGATTTGCCGGTATGGGACGTGCCGCCGATCAGGAGGACGCGAGGATGGGGTGCTGCTGTGGTCACGGTGATGCGCTCCTACATAGTGTGTGTATCGTCAAACCAGGAAATCCAGGACAATCTCCCGGATATCGTCTTCGCCATTGGTGATGTTGGAAAGAATGTTGACCGTCAGTTTCTCCCGGACAAGGTACCGGGAATCGAACCCAACCCCGGCATCCCCGCCGACGATCGAAAACATACTGTCGTCGAGCCGTTTATAGATCCCGCAGCCATAACCATCGACGTCGTTGAGGGCCCAGTGTGTGTCCAGATACGTTGCGGTGAGTTCTGGAGACAGGATTTGGTGGGCAAACAAGCTGTCCCAAAAGGCACGCAGGCCGCTTGTCGTGGTGTACATTCCCCCGTCTCCACCGCCTCTCAGCGGCAGGTGATAGATGTTGGTTGTCCTGCGATCCTCTAGATAGCCGTTCGCGGTGTTTTGTGGCAGGTCATGAAAGGCATAAAATCCAGAACGGTGCATGTTGGCTGGCTGTAAGACGTGCTCACGGATAAAGTCCCGGTAAAGCGTGCCGGTCAGCTTTTCGATCAGTATGCCCAAAAAGACATAACCGCCGTTGGAATAAGAGAATCGCTCTCCGGGGGAGAATTTTTTTGTCTGGTCCTTGAATAGGGGGAGATAGTCTGACGGCGTTTCCAATTCACACCACGGGATAGCCACCTTGAACTGCTCGAAATCCTGCTCGATTTCCTCGTCGTAATAGTCATAGATCCCCGAGGTATGGGTCAGCAAGTGTTGAATGGTCGCCTGTTCGTCGATGAAATTCGTATAGTCCGGGTCAATGTCTTTGACGGCCGTCCCCAACGAGATCGCGCCCTGGTCGACGAGCACGCCGATGCCCAACGCGGTAAAGAGCTTGGTGCCCGAGGCGATGCCAAACAGGGTCGTGGTCGTATTGGGCAGCGTGTTTTTGGTGTCCCGGTAGCCAAACGCCTTGTTGAACAGGGTGGACGCGTCTTGAAAGATCGAGATCACGCCCGAGAAGGCTGTGTTCAGGGCGGCCTGTTCTAGTCTGCGGATCAGGTCTTGCATGTACCCTCTTTTTTTGCGCGCGTGACGATGGGTTGAATAGATTCCACCTTCCCTACATTGCCAAGTCCGAGGTGGAATCCGTCTAGAGAGTTCTGGATGCTGTAAAAGGCTCGTTTAGTTCTAGTGAGCAGATACCTTGCTGGTGCTTTTGCCCGCAATTTCGACCAACATGCGTAAGGCATTGTTGACTGATTCTGAATCGGGGAATATTTCAGCTACATCCGGCGACAATACCACTACATTGCTACCTTGTGCGAAGCGCGGCACGTATTTGCCGCGCACGCCTTGACTGAAATCATAATCATCCAGCATGTCAGAATCGCGTTCGATCTCAGGTTGTCTCTTCATAGGTTTTCCTTTCGTGTGCATTTGCAACACGAGCGCTGATGATGCGAATTGTATCACTCCGGTCGGCATGTACAACTACCAATAACCGTCCTCGAATAGATTGTCCAATAGTGACGAACCGGTCTTCCGTTGTTTCCGAGTGCAAAGGATCGAGGATGGTAGATGAAAGCGGATCAGCCAAGATGGTGGCGGCTTCCTCAAATGCCACGCCGTGTTTACGACGATTGGTTCTAGCTTTGGCCGGGTCCCATTCTACGGTTGCTTTCATTATGGCACACTTTCTTGTGCTGTCAAGGCTCTCTTGGACCGTGACTGGGCTTGAACAAGGTGGCGCGTGACGATGGGTCGAGCGGATTCCATTATTTGCTCTCATTATACGCGCTTTGCGCGGACAAGTCAATCGTTTTGGCCAAGAGGGTGGCTCATCCACAGGTGACGCCGATTGCGCGGATTTCGACGAATCGGCGATCACCTGTGCCCTCTGCGGATAGTTATGTGGACGCGAGCGGGTTTCGGGACGCGCTGCCGGTCGCGTCCTGCCGTTTGGGCGGCGACACCTTGCGCAGGATAAAGAGGCCGTAGAGGAACAGCGGCAGGGTGATGAGCAGCGCGGTGACGGCCTGGATGGCGGTATTGTTGGCTACGGCGGCTTGAGCGGCTCCGCCCACGGCGATGTGCCGCAGGCCGCCGGCTATGTCGATCAGCGCGTGCACGATCACCACTGGCCAGATCGCATTGTTTCTCAAAAAGCAGGCGGCAAAGGCGACACCAAAGAACACGCTAAAACCGATCTGGGTCAGGCTGGCCAGTGGCGTCAGGCGGCCGGTGAGCAAGTTAAAGATGTGGCCGATGCCAAAGAGCAGTCCGGACACAATCACGGCCCGGTAGATGCCGCGCCGGGTGCGGCCCCATTTTCCAAGCATGGCCAGCAGGACGACCCCACGCCCCATCACCTCTTCGCAAAAACCGATCGCCAGATTCATGCACATATACAGCGCGATCAGGCCGGGACGGGACCAGTCGATGACCAGGCTGCCGTCGATCAGCGAGTCGAGGTTGAGCAGTGCGAATACCAGCAGCGGCCAGACCAGCCAGACCGCTTTCCACTGCCCGAGAGGGGTGAATCCGGCCCGTTTGAACAGGCCCAGTTTGTGCAGCAGCCGCACCAGGATCAGGCCGGTCAAGGTATGTTCGATCAGCACCTTCCAGAATTCGGCGACTGGGTTGCCCACCAGCGGTTCCAGGACAGTGTCAAGCGGGATTTCGGTCAGCAGCCCTGCGGCGAGGATGACCAGGATAGAGAACATGACCGGCCAACCAAAGGCGAACTGCTCGAGCCGATCCGTGCGAACGTTGGTTTCTTGCGACATCGGGTAACCTCCTTGGGTTCTTGGAATGGTTGTTGGCTGGCAGCGACCAGCCAATCCCAGTCTACCAAGGATGTGTCGCATCCCTATCGCCCAATTGTCTCAGCTTTGTCGCGGTTGTCTCAGTTGACGTGGACCCGCCCAAGTTTGTACCTGCCTTCACGATATGCGCTTTGTGTGGGCAGGTCAATCGCTTTGGCTTGAGATTCGCTCATGCAGGCTGTCCAGCGCCCGAGCCGCAGACCAGCGCACCCCGATGTTCTGGTCTTGCATGGCAGCGGTGAGTGGTTCGATGGCCCGCCGGTCGGCCAGGCTGCCCAATGCCGCGGCGGCCCGGTAGCGCACAGATGGGTCCGGGTCATGCAGGGCGGCGATCAGCGGTTCCACGGCGCAGGGATGGGTCAGGTCGCCCAATACGGCGGCAGCACAGGTGCGCATTCGCTTGTCCGGGTCTCGCAGGGCCGCGATCAGCGGGTACAGGGCGCGTGGATCGGCCAGTTGGCCCAGCGCCTCGGCCGCAGCCTCACGCACGCAATGGATCGGATCGTGCAGGGCGGCGATGAGCGGTTCGACGGCGCGCGGATCGCACAGGCTGCCCAATGCTCCGGCAGCGTGCCAGCGCACGACCCAGTGCTGATCGAGCAGGGCGGCGATGAGCGGTTCGACGGCACGCAGATCGGCCATGCGTCTGAGTGCTTCGGCCGCGTCGGCGCGTACGTCATCGTCCCGATCGCGCAGGTCGGCGACGAGTTGATCGACTTGATGGTTGTTTGGTCCTGATTGTTGACTCATAGCAAGTCACCTTTGTGATCTAGATGGTGATTCTATCTGGTTACTTGACTATCAAGACAAACCAAGTCCGCAGTTGCAGTTATTATACGCTTTTTGCTCGAGCAAGTCAATCAGTTTGGGCTGAGATTCGGTCATAACTCCAAAGAATCGGCACGTATGGAAATGTGCCCTACAAGCGATGATCATCCAAGATGTAGGGCGTTTTTCCATAAACGCCGCCAACCACACTTTACATTTATGACCGAATCTCAAGTTTGGGACTGTGCCGCCGCCACAAGGCTGATGTCCAGATCAGGTAAGAAAACGCTTCATTTCGTCAGGTGTGTTTGCGATGACGCTGTCATAGTCGGTGGCTTTGGGAATCCAGCGCGTTTTGCATTCCGTGAACCATTGCGCGCTCAGAAACGCCCACATGGCGGCGATACCCGGATGCACGTATTTGAGGGGATCAAATTCGAACCGGCGGATAGAACCCATCCGGCTGGCGAAAACCATCAAGTCGAGTTCCCGGGGGCCGCGAATGGGACGCTGCCAGTCGATGATTTTGTACCCATCTGGACAGCGAAACACGTTGTCGCCGCCCAGGTCGCCGTGGACGAGGCCCGGATCCCGCTCGAGGGCTTCCAGGACGATTGGATCGCGTGCAAGCCGGTCGAGCTCGCGCACCGTGTCGCCGGTGACGTGCTGAAAGCGGCCCAAAGCGACGAGTCCTCGCAGATCCCTCACGGTCGCGTCGACGAGCTGCCCCCATTTGTCCGCGCTACCGATGTCGATGTAGCATGGCGGATCACCTTTGATCTCGGCGATCCGGGCGACTATTTCTTGGCCGGTGCGCACGGCCTCATCCTCCGGCAAATCGAGATCCTCCAGGTGTGGGGCCTCGATGAATTCGATGAGCATGCACGCGTGCCCGTCCGATTCCCACAGCGTCTCGGTGGACAGCAGGAGCGGGCTCGCAGCGCGTTTGTAGAATGCCGGTTCCACGGTGGGGCCGGCTTGGCTCTTGTAGATCAGCTTGCGACCATCCTCCAGTTGGAGCTGCTGCACGCACGACAGCGGCCATTCGTGAAGTGTGATCCGATCCTCGATCGTTTGGCCCGTAAACGATGCCAATTCGCGGTCATCGTGCAGCCACAAGTCAAAATAGGGGTGTTTGTTCACAAGGGAACCGATCCTGTCCATCATGCAAAAGATGCTGCGCTATCCTGATGCTGGCGCCGCAGTGTATCCAAATCCAGGCCAGGTTCTGTTGACATTTGATATAAACGGCCCAATGTGCAATTTTCATGATATGAACGCGGGCTAGCAGCTTGTCATTCCCGCACGTTTTTAGAATGTTGTTCCTGAGCCAGTCATTGACCAATTCTTGCAGCTCAATGTGTTTTTCTTCCGCAATTTGACTCGTAAAATCATTACGAGAATTGATTCTCGTGGGGGCTTCACCCCTGCCGGTAGTACTAGAGAGGCGGGCGTCGCCAGCCGCCGAACGTGTTTTCCAGGAATTGAGCGACCTTGAGCGCCACGTCTTCGCGCCAGGGACGGGCGACGACCTGGACGCCAATGGGCAGCCCTTCGGCCGTGGCACCCACCGGGACGACCACAGCCGGCCAACCTGTCAGATTGTAAGTAAAGGTATATGAAAAGTATAACACGTTTTCGACGGCAGCGCCATGTGGCAGCGCCGGGTGGGCGCTGACCGGACAGAGGATGAGGTCGTGCTGCTGGATAAAGGAGAGCATCTGGCTGCGAAACATGTCCAGCCGGGCCAGCAGCCCGCCAAACTCTGCCACCGTGATCTGCCCGGCCCGGGCGTGGTCGATCAGACGCTGCGTCCAGGGATGTGGTTCGTCGGTGCCGCACATCTGCAAAAGGGCCCGGATGCCGGCGCCGCCATCGGCGGTTATCCATTCGGACCAGAGCGGAGCGGCCTGTTCGATCCCGGGCGGGCGGGCCCGGACGACCGCCAGTCCGGCCCCGTCGAGCGCTCGAGCCGCAGCCTCGACGGTCGCGCGGATCTCGGGTACCGGCGTGGCGATGCCGTTGTCGGTGTGAAAGGCAACGCTCAACCCTGCCAGGTCGACCTCACCCGGATCGCTCAAAGCGATCGGAACGATCGCCGGATCGCGCCAGTCGATGCCGGCGATGATCGGCAGGATCACGATCAGATCTTGAACCGTTCTGGCCAATGGACCGAGCTGCGTCAACGCCTCCATCGCCCCACCGGGCGGCGGCATGTGCCCGGTTCTTGGAACCCGGCCCGACGTCGGCCGGATGCCGGCGATCCCGTTAAAGTGGGCGGGAACGCGAATGCTGCCGCCCGTATCGCTGCCAATGTCGAAAGGGCTGCCCCCGGCGGCGACGATCGCCGCAGCCCCGCCGCTGCTGCCCCCGCTCGTGCGTGACAGATCGTAGGGATTGTTGGTCCGGCCGTAGACCAGGTTGTCCGTCTCGTAGGCGAGCGTCAGCTCGGGCGTATTGGTCTTGCCGATCAGGATTGCCCCTGCCGCGCGCAGGCGCGAGACGACCGTCGCGTCATTCTTGGGAACAAAGCCGGCCCGACCCTTGCTGCCCGCCGTGGTGACCATCCCGGCGGTGTCGAGGCTGTCCTTGATCGTCATCGGCACTCCGTGCAGGGGACCACGGACCTGCCCTCGGGCCAGCTCGTCGTCGGCTTGCCGGGCTTGCAAAAGCGCCGATTCGGCATCGATTTGAACGACGGCATTCAGCCGGGCATTGACCTGTTCGATCCGCGCCAGGCACGCTTCCACGACGTCCCGTGAGGACACCTCGCGGGCGCGAATGGCTTTGGCGAGGGTGACGGCTGAGGCATCAATCCACTCCGACATCTTGCTCCTTTCTGAACGGTTGCGCTATGGCTTGATGGCGGCGAGCGGTGGAATGTGACAGGGCCGGGCAACCACAAGCGCAATCACTGCAGTGTGCGGTTTGCGGTGCAGTTCACCGCGACCAGAGAACGGTGCTGGTCGATCCACCACCCGAACGGCGCAAGCAAGGCCATACCCAAGGCCATGATGATCAAAAGCTTTCCGGGCAGCAAGCTGGTGGGAATCAGGGCGATGAGGTAAGCGACCAGGAGCCAGGGCGCCCATTTTCCCGTACGGTCGTTTGCTTTTGTCCTGAACAGGTAGAGGGCAAATGCACCGCCAAAGAGGCCGAAATCCAGTGCCAGCATGACCGGGATCGAGTTGTACAGCCCGAGTCCCACTCGTGGCGAGTTGCCAAACGCGAGCGGAAGAGCGTGATCCCAGGAGATGAAATCGCAGACCCAGTGGCTCAGCACCAAAAGGCCGACGACGATGCTCGATCGGATGTCGCGGTAGAACAGGAAAGAGATGGCACAAGTCACCGCGGACCAAACCAAAGACATCACCAGCCCGTGATCCCACGGACCGGCAGCGTCCGCCTGGTTCACGCCAACGAGCAGCAAAATGGCGTACAGGATGTCCAGCACTTGAGTCGCCACCAACGAAATCCCCAACGATACCTTGGGTGCGGCAGGTTTCGCTGTCAGACCAACGGCGAAATGTCCAATATACATAGAATGCTCCTTCCATTTCGCTCCATCTACAAGATTTACGAGTGCGGAGGAAAAAAAGTTGCGTACGTCAAATTTCCCGGTTCTCGAGGCATCAAGAAGCGATACCGGGTGACGCCGCACTGCCCAAAACATTTTGCCACGTCCCACATTTTGCCTGTCCGCGTTTCTGTGGTATAATGTGTTCGTTGCATGCGCGCTACGAGCACGATCATACGATGAGCTAACTGAGCCTTGCCGACCGGCAGGGCTTTTTTGTTGCACTGCTACGGATGTGTGATCCGGGCCCCGCTTTGGGAATGGACCGCACATCCGCGATGTTGGGAGAATAGAATGACCACGACGTTTGAAACACTCGGCCTGTGCCCCGAATTGGTACAGACGGTGAGCGAATTGGGATACCAGGAACCGACCCCGATCCAGGTGCAGGCGGTGCCGCCGCTGTTGGAAGGGCGTGATATTATGGGCCAGGCCCAGACGGGCACCGGCAAGACGGCGGCCTTTGCCTTGCCCATGCTGCACACCCTCGATCCGCAGGGCGATGGCATCCAGGGCCTCGTCATTGCCCCCACCCGCGAGCTGGCCAACCAGGTCGCCGGGGCGATCCACCGTTATGGACGACACTGCGACGTGCGCGTCCTGCCCGTTTACGGCGGGCAGTCGTACGCGCGCCAGATCAGCCGCCTCAAACGCGGCGTTGACATTGTCGTCGGCACGCCGGGGCGGATGCTGGACCTGGTTGAGAAAGGCCTGCTCGATCTGAGCGCCGTGCGGTTTGTGGTGCTGGATGAGGCCGACGAGATGCTGAGTATGGGCTTTATTGAGGATATTGAATCGCTGCTGAGCCAGACGCCCGAGACGCGCCAGACGGCGCTTTTTTCGGCCACCTTGCCCGACCCGATCCGCCGGCTGGCCGACCGTTATATGCATACCCCGGAGGCGATCACCGTCAATCCGCAGCAGTTGACGGTCGGTAATACCGAGCAGCGCTATTACGTCGTCCGCGAGTCGGACAAGCTGGCGGCGATCGTGCGCTTGTTGGAAATGCAGGATGTGGACAGTGCCCTGATCTTTTGCCGCACGCGAGCGGGCACGGCCGAGCTGGCCGAAGCGCTGTCGGCCCGCGGTTTTCCGGCGGAGGCGCTGCACGGCGACCTAAAGCAGGAGACGCGGGAGACGATCCTGGGCCGTTTTCGCCGTGGAGGTCGTCTGCGAGCCGGGAGCGTGTCTTTGCTGGTGGCGACCGACGTCGCCGCCCGAGGGCTGGATATCGAGGACATCTCGCACGTGATCAATTACGATCTGCCGGTCGACCCCGAGTATTACGTCCATCGCATCGGGCGCACGGGGCGGGCCGGCCGGGCGGGCGTCGCGTTGAGCCTGGTCACGCCGCGCGAGCGGTTCCGCGTGCACAAGATCGAACGTTATATGCGGGACACGATTGCCTTTGCCAGGCTGCCGACGGCGGCGCAAGTGCTGAATCACCGCGACGAGCAGTTTCTCGACCAGTTGGCCGATCAATTTGCCCTGGGGCAGTTTGAGCGCGAGCGCGCCATGCTGGCCAAACTGGCCGCGACGGGCTGCGATCCGCTCGACCTCGCCGCGGCGGCGGTGCAACTGGCGCGCGCCCAGGAACGGCAGCGCCCGGTTGAGGATATCGCCGAGATGCCGGCGTTTTCCGGCGACAGGGCGGATCGCCGGGGACGAACGCGGGGTGGTGAACCGATCCGGCGCGGAGAACGTGGGCCGCGCAAGGGCCGGGCGGGGCGAAAAGAACGTTCGCAGCGTAAGGGCAGCCACGAGCCGAATATGGTCCGCCTGACGATGGATATGGGCAAACAAGACCAGGTACATCCCGGCGAGATCGTCGGCGCGATTGCCGGCACGGCGCGCATTCCCGGTGAGGCGATCGGCGCGATCGACATCTATGCCCGGCACACCTTTGTCGACGTGCTCAAGCAGCACGAAGCGCACGTCTTGCACAAAATGGGCGGCTGGAAACTGCGCGGGCGGGCGGTGGTGCTGCAGCGCGCGCAGTGAGACGTGGGCGGTAGATGGCACCGCGACGTGAAACGTGAGGCGTGAGGCGTCAGGAGTTGGTGCTAAACTTGACAGCAGGTGTCAGGTGATCTGTGGTAAGATCATCTCAGGCACGAAACCGGGTTTTTTGCGGGGATTTTGCCGCAAAACCCGGTTTCTCATAATTGGCCTGCACACCTCTACGAAACCAGGTTTTTTGCGCAGGTTCTTGGCGCAAAACCTGGTTTCTCGGCGACGACGGAGGGTCACCCTATGATTGCCAAACACCCTTTTGGCCGCACCGGCCACGACAGCACGCGCGTTATTTTTGGCTCCTATGCGTTGAGCGCCGCCAGGCAGGCCGAGGCCGACCGGGTCCTCGATCTGCTGCTCGAGCATGGGATCAACCACATCGACACCGCGCCTATGTACGGCAACGCCGAACAGCGCATCGGCCCGTGGATGGACCAACATCGCGACCACTTTTTCATCGCCACCAAGACCCGCCAGCGCTCGGCCAGGGGCGCGTGGGACAATCTGCGCCGTTCGTTGGACCGGCTGCGCGTTGACCACGTCGATCTGTGGCAGATGCACGGTCTGGCCAACCCCCAGGGCTGGGAGAAAGCGATGGGCCCGGGCGGGACGCTGGAGGCCTTTGTCGAGGCCCGCGAGCAGGGGCTGGTCCGCTTTTTGGGGGTCACCGCCCACGGGCTCAAGGCGGCGGCGATGCACAGCCGCAGCCTGGACCGATTTCCCTTCGACGCGGTGATGCTGCCCTACAGCTATGTGCTCATGCAGCATTCCCG
>JAFGJF010000371.1 GCA_016929205.1 Anaerolineae bacterium | reverse complement strand
TCTCGGGCAGTTATTGATCACGCCGGCCTAGCCGGCTCCTCACATTGTGAGACACGGCAATGGATCCGATCATACTCGAACTCATTTTTCAGACTTGCAAAATCGCTTACGTCGTTGCCGATCGCTCGCTTCAAGTCATTCAAGCGGGCGGATCAACCGACTTTTTTTTCGCTGGACGCCAGGACATCGTTGAACGTTCGCTGCCGGACTTGATTCCCGAACTGGTCGGCAGCGAGAGTGTATTGTCCGACGTGTTGAGCGGAGACCTGGCAACGTACTATTTGGAGCACATCAACCGCCCCGCTCTCAATGGCGGCACCAACTATTTGACGCTGACAGTGCTCCCGTATCAAGATGGTCGGCCCAACGAAGGGCTGCTGATCGTTTTGATCGATACCACGCAGCAAGGACAAGCTGCCCAACTGTTGACTCAGCAGCGCAACGAACTCGCCCTCTTGAGACGTGATCTGGCAACGGCCAACTCGCAACTGGATTTTTTGTTGCGACACTATGTTCCCTCGCAGGTCGCCGACGCGCTCCTGGAGCGGCGGGTCCTGCCTCAACTGGGCGGCGAGCTGCGCGAAGTCTCGGTCCTCTTTGCCGATTTGAGAGGCTATACGGCGATCGCAGAGCAACTTTCTCCAGGTCAAACGATGGAACTGGTCAACCACTATCTGAGCATTGCCGCCGACGCGATCGCCCGGGCTGGCGGTACGGTGACCCAGTTTATGGGCGATGCGGTGATGGCACTGTTCAATGCACCCGACGATCAGCCAGATCACGCCCAACGCGCTGTACACGCCGGGCTGGACATCCAGCATCAGGTTGGCACCGAGAGTGAACAACGATTGAAAAACGCCGGTGACGCGGACGACCTGCCCAGCCTGTACTTTGGCGTCGGCATCCACACCGGCCTGGTGTTGGTCGGCAACACCGGTGCGCGCTGGCGCTATGATTACAGTGCCATTGGCGATACAACCAACGTCGCATTCCGCATTTGCAGCGCCGCTCGGCGCCAAGAGACATTGGTCAGCGCAAACACATTTGTCCAGGTTCGCGAACACGTTATTGCCACCGCCTTGGCGCCGATGCAGCTTGAGGGCAAAAACGCCCCAATAGAGATCCTGCGTATCGACGCTTTTCGCAAGGAAATGTCCGCAAGGGAAATGACCCGATGAAGTGTGATGTTGCTCAATTGATCCTAAAAGACCAAGACATTGCTTATGCCATTGCCGATCGCGATTTAATGATCGTAGAAACAGGCGGTATGACGCACATCTTTGACCCAACCAGTGTGGGACGCTCGCTCCATAGTCGAGTACCCGAACTGATCGGCAACGAGGCCGTGCTGTACGACATCCTGGACAGGAAACTACCTTGCTTTCAACTGGAACGCATCAATCGCCCGGTGAGGGACGGGACCTCCTATATGACATTAACCGTCCGCCCTTACCAAGGCGACAATGGCCAAACAATGCTGCTGGTCGTGATTTGGGACACGTCCGAACAAGGGCAGTTTGCGCAGATGCTGGCTCACCAACGCAACGAACTGCGACTGCTGCGACAGGCCCTGACCGAAGCAAACGAGCAGTTGGCGACCCGAATCGAGGAACTGCACGTCGAAATCGCTGAACGGGTTCGGGTGGAAAACGCGCTGCGCGAAAGCGAACAGGCATTGCGTCAATATGCGACCGAGCTCGCGGCACACAACGACGAACTGAATGCCTTTGCCCATACCGTGGCCCACGACCTCAAGAGCCCTTTGACCGTCTTGATCGGATACAGCAATTTGTTGGAGGCCGAGTGCGGAGCGATGTCCGAGGATGAGCTGCGCCACGATCTGCAGTTGATCGGCCAAAATGGGCACAGAATCAGCAACATTGTCAACGAGCTACTGCTGTTAGCCAGCGTGCGCGAGGTAAATAACATCAGGATGCATCCGCTGAACACGGCACAAATCATCGCTGAAATCCGGGGACGGCTGGCGCTCATGATCGCGGAATACAAAGCCGAGCTTGTTGCGCCCGAAACGTGGCCGGTTGCAACAAGCTATGGCCCGTGGGTAGAAGAAATATGGGTCAACTATGTGAGCAATGCGATCAAGTACGGTGGCCACCCGCCGAGGATCGAGCTTGGATACGACGAAGGGATACCGGGCCCTCAGCACGCGGAAAAAAACGACGATTGCCCGATGGTTCGTTTCTGGGTGCGCGACAACGGCGACGGCCTTTCTCCCGAACAGCAAACCCATCTGTTCACCCCCTTTGAACGGCTTCAAGCACGCGCCGAGGGGCACGGTCTGGGCCTGTCGATCGTGCGGCGGATCGTGGGAAAGCTGGGAGGCGAGGTCGGCGTAGAGAGCCAGGTTGGCCAGGGCAGCACCTTTTTCTTTACCCTGCCACGGGGCTAACAGCCCGCCGGAGCAATCGATTGTAGACGAGATTTCCAATCTCGCATTTACAGAGAAAGGATCGGCATGCCTCAGGCACAACTCCGACCAAACGTGATCTGGATTTTTGGCGATCAGCATCGTGCCCAGGCACTGGGCTGCATGGGCGACCCAAATCTCACCACCCCGCACCTCGACCGCCTGGCAGCAGAAGGGCTGACCCTGACCGCCGCCGTGTCTGGCTTTCCCCTGTGCTGTCCCTATCGCGGCTCGCTGGTCACCGGCCGCTACCCGCACCTGTGCGTACCAGGTCACGAGTTCCAGATGCCGCCCGAACAGCCGACAATCGCCAACGTGTTCAATGAGCACGGCTACAGCACCTGCTATATCGGCAAGTGGCACCTCGACGGCTTCCAAGAGCGTGAAGGACGGGCGGCGATGCACATCATCCCGCCGGAACGGCGCGGCGGATTTGACGAGTGGATCGGGTACGACAACAACAACAGCCAGTGGGATTGTTGGGTCCATGGCGGTCAAGGACGCGGCGCGTTCCACACCCGCCTGCCCGGCTATGAGACCGATGCCCTGACCGATATGATCATCGAACGCATCGCCAGGTGGGGCCAGGCACAGACAAAAGGTGACGGGCAGCCCTTCTTTGCCGTGCTCTCCGTCCAGCCGCCCCACAATCCCTACGTCGCCCCGGCGGAATGGATGGCCAACCACACGCCGGGCCGCATCGTGCTGCGCGAAAATGTGCCCAACGTCCCGCGCGTTGTCGAACGGGCGCGGCGCGAGCTGGCTGGCTACTATGCCATGATCGAGAATCTCGACTGGAATGTTGGTCGCATCCGCCAGGCTCTCGACGACGCCGGCATCGCCGGCCATACCCACATGATGTTCTTTTCCGATCACGGCGACCTGCACGGCTCACACGGGCAGTTTCTCAAGACCGCGCCCTGGGAAGAGGCGATTCGTATCCCGTTCATCATCGGCGGGCATAGTCCTCGCTATGCGAATAAAAGCGGTCGCCACGCGGTGCCGATCAACCACGTCGATGTCGCTCCGACGACGCTGGGCCTGTGCGGCATCGACGCGCCCGAGTGGATGCAGGGTACCGACTATGCCGGCTATCGGATTGTGGGCCGTGAGGTGATCGACGAACCCGATTCGGCCTACCTGCAACTGGTGATCCCCACCGGACACGGCGACAGCGTCGACCGGGCGTGGCGGGGCATCGTCACCCGCGACGGTTGGAAATACGTCGTTCTGGAACGCCAGCCCTGGCTGATGTTCGACCTCACCGAGGATCCATACGAGCAAATCAACCTGGCGCACAACAGCCGCTTTTCCCGCGAACGGCGCAGGCTGCAGGATCGGCTGGCGGCCTGGATTGTGGATACGGGCGATTCTTTTGTCCTGCCCGAATTGTGAAAGAAAAACAGGGACAAGGAGCGTTCTGCCGACCGGCTTTACGTCAAAGGAGATCTGTATCTATGCCAAGACCACCTCAAGGTCCCATCACCCTCCATCCGCACAACCCACACTATTTTCTTTTCCGAGACAAACCGGCGGTGCTCATCACCTCCGCCGAGCACTATGGCGCGGCGATCAACCTCGATTTCGACTATGTCCGCTACCTCGATCGCCTCGCCGCGCACCAACTCAACTACACGCGCATCTATCCCGGCGCACTGATCGAGCGGGAGGGTGACTTTATCGCCGCGAACACGTTGGCCCCGCGAAGCGAGAGCCTCGTCCTGCCGTGGGCGCGCAGTTCAACGCCCGGCTTTCCCTTGGGAGGAAACAAATTTGATCTCGATACGTGGGACGAGGCCTATTTTGCGCGCCTGGATGAGTTTCTCGCCCAGGCCTCGGCGCGTGAGATTGTGGTCGAGATCTGCTTCTTTAACTGTCAATACCCCAAGAATTGGCCCGTCCAGGCACTGTACCATGCGAACAACATCCAGGGCGAGGGCAAGTGCGACCACGTCGGCTTTCAGACGATGCGAGACCGGGCGCTCGTGGCCCGGCAAGAAGCCTACGTCGGCCAGATCGTGCAGCAGGTCAACAAATACGACAATGTGATCCTCGAAATCTGCGATGAGCCCGGCCTTTTCGACACGCCCGCTGAGGAATACCACGAGTGGATCAGCCACCTGATCGACATCGTTGTCGAGACGGAGGCTGGCCTGACAAACCGGCACCTGATCGCCCAACAGGTGGAGGGCGATCAGGGCGGTCCCGGAGACTTTACAGTCGATGACCGCGTGTCCGTGATCGTGGGCCAGTACATCGGGCTCGAGTCAGCCAAACAAATTGGCGGTATGCAGCTCCTCGAGACAGAGTATGGTCACGACAAACCGATCGAACTGAACGAGACGGCATTCTATCCGGTCTGGTATACCGGAGATCGCGAAGCGGCTTCACGCGTGGAAGCATGGGAGTTTGTCGTCGGGGGAGGGGCTGCCTACAACCATCTCAACGGCATGTTCACCGTGGACAATCCCTATGATCGGCCAGCCTCTGGAAGGAGGGTGACATGAAAACGAGTTCAAACTTACCTTGACCTAACAATGCCACTCGTGTAAAATAGAGTCAACAACATCACAGGCCGGCGCCGCCTGGCCAATACCCACTACTCCACACCCGGCGTCCCATCCACACTGCAGAATCCCGACGAAAACGGGTGTAGAAAAAAAATAAAAAAACGCGAAAAAACAATTACCGGGTCGGGGTTACAACATTGTACAAGCTCTTTTTTATACAAATCACACCTTAAAGGATCAACGATGAAAGCCATCATAGTTATGTTTGACTCGCTCAACCGCCACATGCTCCCCCCTTACGGCTGCGAATGGGTCCACGCCCCCAACTTTGAACGGCTGGCCCGCCGCGCGGTCACATTCGAAAACAGCTACGTCGGCAGTATGCCCTGCATGCCCGCCCGCCGCGAGCTGCACACCGGGCGCTACAATTTCCTGCACCGCAGTTGGGGCCCGATCGAGCCCTTTGACGACTCGGTGCCCGAGATCCTAAAAGAGAATGGCGTCTATTCCCACTTGGTCAGCGACCACTATCACTACTGGGAAGAGGGCGGCTGCACCTACCACACCCGCTACACCTCGTGGGAGATTGCCCGCGGCCACGAAGGCGACCCCTGGAAGGGCGAGGTCGCCGCCCCCGACATCCCCGAGAACGTCGGTGACCGCTCCGGCCCTTCGTGGCGGCAGGACTGGGTCAACCGTAAATATATGTCCCGTGAGGAACTCCAACCCCAGGCCAAAACGTTCGAGCTGGGCCTTGAATTCATGCGCACCAACGCTGCTGAGGACAACTGGTTCCTGCAGATCGAAACCTTTGACCCCCACGAGCCCTATTTCACCCAGCAGCACTACAAAGACCGCTACCCGCACGACTACCACGGTCCGCACTTTGACTGGCCCCCCTACCGCCAGGTCCACGAGACGCCGGAACAGGTCCAGCACGTGCGCTATGAAAACGCCGCCTCGATCTCCATGTGCGACACCTACATGGGCAAGGTACTCGACCTGATGGACGAGCTCGACCTCTGGCAGGACACTATGCTCCTCGTCTGCACCGACCACGGTTTTTTGCTCGGTGAACACGATTGGTGGGCCAAGTGTGTCCAGCCCTTTTACAACGAGATCGCCCGCTCGCCGCTCTTTTTCTGGGACCCCAGAACCGGG
>JAFGJF010000370.1 GCA_016929205.1 Anaerolineae bacterium | reverse complement strand
GGCCCTCGTCGTCGGATTTGTGACCTCGCTGCTGGACAACTATCTCTATATTCCTTCGATGTGGTGGCCTTCGTTGTACCTGGGCGTGCTGCTCGGCATCTGGGCACGCCTTTTGCCTGCACGGGAAAAGCAAGCGCGCTACACCGACATCGGCAGAGGGTTTGACCTTGCAGCCGGCCGTTACGACGATGAGTTAGAACACAATCCTGCCATGGCCTATATGCGTCACACCAGCACCAGCGCGCTGCTGGCGGCCTTCCAACCCGGGCAGCGTTTGCTCGAGATCGGTTGTGGTACAGGCAAAGAAGCCATTGTGCTCGCTCGCGCTGGTATGTCGATACTGGCGACAGATCTGTCATCCGAAATGGTCGCCATCGCGACACAAAAAGTGTCAGAGGAAACACTAGGAGACTTGGTGCAGGTGCGCCAACTGCCGGCCGGACAGCTCGACGCGCTGATCGCCGAATGGGGCGAAGGCGCATTTGATGGTGCGTATTCCAGCTTTGGCCCGCTCAACGGCGAGCCCGATTTGCTGCCTGTCGCCGAAGCCCTGAGTCGGTTGATCAAACCGGGTGGCAAACTGGTCGTCAGCGTGATGAACCGTTTTTACCCCTTGGAGACGCTGTGGTATCTGCTGCACGGCCATCCGCTCCAGGCCATACGTCGCTGGCCCGGCACCGTGATGGCCGGTGTCTCACCCTCCTTGCCAGCGACAATTCCGACCTGGTACTATACGCCACGCACCTTCGCACGTGCATTCCAAGGATTCAAACGCCAGCATTGCCGGGCACTCCCTCTGCTGTTGCCGCCCCCCTACCTGGTGCATCTGTGGGCACGCATTCCAAAGCGTTGGGAGGCTTGGGAGGAAAAATGGTCATCCCGGTGGCCCTTTTATGCCTGGGGTGACCATTTTTTGATGATCTTGGAACGATGGTAGAACCAGATCTACGCCTACCAACCAAAAGTGATAGTCTCAAACTGACAAACAAAGGCACTGTCCCCAGACCAGGCCGGCCTTGCCAGCTTTATCGCTTTCTTGCCGGTGATTCCAGCGGCAAGACGCAGCGAAATCCAACGAGATCAAGCCGGCCGGCCGGCAGGTTCCAGTGCCGAAACGCACAACGCGCAAGGATAAGCAGATCGAGCCACGATCCACCGCGCAACACGCGACAAGTGCCCGACTCGGGCCCTTGCGGATTCCTGTCTGGCGAATGGGCGTAATAGCTGCCATCATACCAATCGGCACACCATTCCTCTACGTTGCCGACCATATCCAGAACACCATAAGGGCTGGCACCTTGAGGGTAAGCATCGACCGGCGTGGTTTCCCATCCTTTGCCCGTCCAGAGGTTGCACTTGGTCTTGTCCCACTGATCCCCCCATGGATGGCGCCGGCCATCCGTACCTCGGGCCGCCTTTTCCCATTCTGCCTCCGTAGGCAGCCGTAGCGCCGCCCACTGGCAATAAGCCATCGCGTCATTCCAGTCGACCAATACGACGGGGTGGGTTTCCTTTCCAATGGGTGGTCTTTGTTTTTTCAGGTTCCAACAATATGACCTGACCCACTCTCCTTCTTGGTAGGGAACGCGGTGGCCTGATTCTTGAACAAAGAGCGCGTACTGGGCATTCGTGACCGGATAACGTCCCACGTAATACCCATCCAGGTACACACGATGCTGTGGGTGTTCGCTGCGATGCCCTTCTCCCCCCTTACTGCCCATCAAAAACGTCCCCGCAGGCACAAGGCATAACTCCATCTGTGCCTGTTCCCACCATATTCGTGCCGGCAAGCCGGGCCGAGAAAACACTTGCCCGGCATTTTCAGGGGTAACCACGGTCAATCCACTGTCAAGATCGTTTTGCGAAACTCGACCAATCTGCTCCTCTTGGCGCGACATCGTTTCTCCTATGATATATCGTCATTGATAAAGGCCATTGCCAAGCCGTCTTGTTTATTATACCACATGTGTCTGTCGTTTGCATCGTGTTCGGGTTAGTAGTACAATCCAGGAAAGTAAGGCATATATACATACCGTTGCACAAAAGGATCGTGGATGGAAGCGAAAAACACACCAGACAACTCAAAAGCTGAATCGCCCAAGCCGGTTGGCCTTAAAGCGAGCAAAAACACCAAGTGGGCTGCGGCGGCTTCACTGCTTATACCGGCCATCGTCGTCGTTGGCCTGCTTTTTCTGCTCATCAGCCTTCGCAGCGGCTCGGAGGCAGCGATGGCCCGGCTGGCCGATTTGCTGCCGGTGGGCTATGCGTTTTCGGCCGGCATGGTAGCCAGCGTGAACCCATGCGGATTTTTGCTGCTGCCTACGTACATTTTGTATCACCTCGGCGCTCAAGAGGATGACTTTTACACGCAACCCGCAAACAAGCGCGTTCTCAAAGCCTTGTATTTGGGGCTGGCTGCGACGTTGGGATTTGTCACGATCTTTGGCCTGGTCGGCGTGGCCGTGACCGCAGGCGGGCAGTGGCTGTTGACCATCTTTCCCTACACATCCATTGTCCTCGGTGTGGGAATGGTTGGGCTGGGATTGTGGCTGCTGGTGACCAAAAAAAGCATCGGCATTCAGGCAGCCAGCCGGGTCACGATCGCACCAAAACGAAACCTGTGGAATGTATTCGTGTTTGGCATCGTCTATGCCGTTGGCTCGCTGAGCTGCACGTTACCCGTTTTTCTGGTCGTGGTCGGCAGTGCCTTGAGCAGCCAAGACTTGTCCAGTTCGCTGGGACAGTTCCTGGGGTACGCGCTGGGGATGGCGAGCGTCTTTATCGTCGTCACGGTTGGCGTGGCATTGGTTCGCGACGCAATGACGCGTTGGTTCAAAAGCATTGTCCCCTATGTCTACCGTATGAACGCATTGTTTCTGGTTGCGGTAGGCCTCTATCTCATTTATACCTGGTTCTCGCAAGGTCCAGTCCTGTTTTAGAGACTTGAGTCGTATACAAAAAGAATCATCTGATGATATAATTACCAAGTTCGTGTTCCTGTCTTTATATGATTTGTTTTGTGAAACCCGAATATGAAAATCCTTGCCGTCAGCGATCAGGTCGTACCAAATCTGCGCGAACAATGTGGTCCGGATGTCATGATCGAACGGGTTGCCCAACATTTCGCCAACCGCCATACAGCCCACCCGGTCAAGCGAGCAGTGAGTGCGATAAGAGGGCTGCTCTCCGATCCGGTATGCGAAACGGTCACCCGGCCAACGCCTCCAGACGTCAAGGAGACAGGCGAGTGAGCGCCTATTTGAACAAATAACCCCGCACAGCTTTTGGCAATGCCAAGTAAGAAACCAAAGGGTCAATGCGTCAACTCAACAAAAGGATCCGACAAACAAGGAGGTCACAATGACAAAATTGATATCTACTGACCTGGGTTCCTACCAGGCGGTTGTCGATGCCGCGCTGTCCGAGATGGCGGAGCAGCAAACTATGGCCCGCATCTGGGCGCACGATTACACCCTCTGGAAGCCAGACCCGGCCGAGATCACGAACCGCCTGGGTTGGCTGCACATTGCAGAGACCATGAGCGATAACATTCCTCGTCTGGAGACATTTGCCCGCCAGGTGCGCGACGACGGTTACACCCACGTCTTGCTGTTGGGCATGGGTGGCTCCAGCCTGGCTCCTGAAGTATTTCGCCGCACCCTCGGTGTGCGAAAAGGCTACCTCGATCTGGCCGTGCTCGACAGCACCGATCCAGGCGCGGTTCTCACTTTTGCACACGAGCTGGATTTGACCAAAACATTGTTTATCGTCTCCACCAAATCGGGCGGCACGGTCGAAACGCTCTCCTTTTTCAAATTCTTTTACAACCGGGTGATCGATCTTGTAGGGCGAGAACAGGCCGGATCGCATTTTGTGGCGATCACCGACCCGGGCAGCAAGCTGGTCGATGCGGCCAACAAATATGATTTTCGAACGACGTTTCTCAACGATCCCAATATCGGCGGTCGTTATTCGGCGCTTTCTTACTTTGGGCTCGTTCCGGCGGCATTGATCGGCGCTGACTTGAGGACATTGCTCGACAGGGCACTGGCCATGGCCGGCAATTGTCAAGCGGGGGGCAACAGCCACGGCGCACGGCTAGGCGCGATCCTGGGTGAGTTGGCCCAAGCAGGACGCGACAAAGCCACCTTTGTCGTTTCCCCGCCACTCGAGAGCTTTGGCGACTGGGTAGAACAGTTGATTGCCGAGAGCACGGGCAAAGAGGGCAGGGGTATCTTGCCGGTAGTGGGAGAACCGGTTGGCAACCCACAGGTCTATGGCGACGACCGCCTCTTTATCTACCTGCATCTCGACGGAGACGAAACCTATGACGCCGCTGTGGCCGCTCTACAAGAGGCCGGCCAACCAGTCGTCCGCCTGCATCTGCGCGACGCGTACGACCTGGGAGGGCAGATCTTTTTGTGGGAAATGGCAACCGCCGTGGCCAGTCACAGGCTGCGCATCAATCCATTCGATCAGCCTGACGTGGAATCGGCCAAAGTTTCGGCCCGCAACGTGGTCGCCGAATTCGAAGAAAAAGGCGTACTTGGCGACGATCAAGCCGCGCCGCTCACTAGCGAAGCGCTGCACGCCTTTCTGGCCCACGTTCAACCCGGTGACCCGGTGACGGGCGCTGGTCGCAGCTATATTGCGCTGCAAGCCTACGTCCAACCGACCGCGGAAACGGACGCCACGCTTGGGGTTTTGCGCCGCGCGCTGCGTGACAAACTGCAATTGGCCACGACGGTGGGCTACGGGCCGCGTTTTTTGCACTCGACCGGCCAATTACACAAGGGCGACGCCGGAAACGGGCTTTTCATCCAGATCACGGCAGACAGTCCTCAGGATGAACCGATTCCCACCCAAGCAGGCGCATCTGGCTCATCAATCAGTTTTGCCGTGCTCAAAATGGCCCAGGCCTTGGGCGACAGGCAGGCTTTGCTGGCGGCCGATCGCCGGGTGATCTGGTTCCACCTTGGGACAGACGTCACCGGTGGTTTGAAGCGATTGACAGAGATGCTGAACAAATGAGACCTATCCAGGGATTGGCCGGAGAGGACAACCTATGACTCAAAATAGTTCAGACACCAAACCGGCAGCCATCGTCATTTTTGGCGCTTCCGGCGATCTCGCACAACGTAAACTGGTACCGGCCCTGCACAGCCTGGCATGTGGCGGACTCTTGTCGACGGCAACACGTGTCATCGGCGTCGCACGAAGCCCCCTTACCGATGCCGCGTTTCGCGATCATCTTTTCCAGGGTGTAGCCGAATACGCCCGCCTCAGCCCGAACATCTGTACGCTTTGGTCCAGTTTCGAGGAACGTTATTCCTACCTGGCAGGCAGTTATGATGATCCTGAAACGTACCAGCGCATTGCCCAGCGGCTGGCCCGGCTTGACGGTGCGGCGGACGGAACGCAAAATAACCATCTCTTTTACCTGGCTATACCGCCGCTGCTCTACCCGACGGTCATTGAGCACTTGGGGCAGACCGGGCTGAACCGCAGCGATCACGGCTGGTCGCGGATCATTATCGAAAAACCGTTCGGACACGACCTGGAAAGCGCTCGCCAGCTCAACGACCAGGTTCACGCCGTCTTTGACGAAAGCCAGGTCTATCGCATCGATCATTACCTGGGCAAGGAAACGGTGCAGAATATCCTGACCTTTCGTTTTGCCAATGCCATCTTTGAACCGCTGTGGAATCGAAACTATATCGATAACGTGCAAATCACGATGGCCGAAAGCATCGGCGTCGGGCATCGCGCCGGGTATTACGATCGCGCCGGAGTATTGCGCGACATGGTTCAAAACCATCTCTTGCAGTTGCTAACCCTCACGGCTATGGAACCCCCTTCTGCGTTCAATGCCCGCGCATTGCGCGATGAAAAGGTCAAAGTGCTCCAGGCGATCCGTCCGATTGCAGATCGCGACTGCGTATTAGGCCAATACCAGGGTTATCTGGACGAAAACGGCGTCGCGGCAGACTCCCGTACACCGACTTGTGCGGCGATGAAACTCTACATCGATAACTGGCGCTGGCAGGGCGTGCCGTTTTACCTGCGTTCCGGTAAAAAGCTGCCTGCCAAAACGACCGAGGTCACCCTCGTGTTCAAGCGCGTGCCACATCTGCTCTTTCCTACAGACACAGAGCTTGCTCCCAATTACCTATCGCTCTGCATCCAGCCGGACGAGGGCATGCACCTCCACTTTCAAACCAAGGTGCCCGGCGCGGGGATGCAGGTTGCACCGGTAAACATGGAATTTCACTACAGCAACCGGTTTGGCGAACGCGTCTTGCCTGAAGCGTACGAGCGTCTGCTGCTCGACGCCATACAGGGGGACGCCTCGCTCTTTGCTCGCAGCGACGAGATCGAGCTGGCCTGGCATCTCGTCGATCCGTTCACAGATCAAAAGGATGGCCAGTATCCAAAGGCGCCGGCATCCTACGCGCCCGGAAGCCCGGGACCGGCAGAGGCAGATGAACTGCTTGCCCGGGCCGGGCATCTTTGGCGTTCGGGATGCAGTCATGGTACGTAATCGACCCGTTCAGGAACACATGTTGAGGAATAACCAGTGGATCTGGACACATGTCTCTCCCCGATAGCTACCTACCTGGCACGTGCCGATCTCGCCGGCGTTCCCGGTTGGCAGCCTGGTGTGGATTTCCGCGTCGAGCCGTTGGCGCAAGGTGAATACAATCTTAACTACCTGGTGCGCCAGCAGGAAAATAGGTGGGTCTTTCGCGTCAACATTGGCACACAGATCGACCGCGACGACCAAATCCTGTACGAGTTCCGGGCCTTGCAACTCTTGACGGAGACAGATGTCACCCCGTATCCCTACTATGTCGACGACAGCCGCGAAAACATCGAGTACGGTGTGCTGATCATGGAATACCTGCCCGGCGAAAACCTGGACTATCGCCGCGATCTGCAGGACGCAGCCAGGGTGTTCGCCAGGATCCACACCCATCCGGTTGAGCCGGCGCAAAACCACCTGATCCGCGAGGAACGTCCGCTCAGTATGACCTTTGAGGAATGCTCGCGGCTTTTGCCGGTCTACCTCGAATCCGATCTGGCCGATCCGGCATTGAGGGACTATTTGGCCGAACTGCTTGTCTGGGCGGGGGATGCACGCCATCAAGAGGCCTATTTCGTATCCGATCCGTGTCCCTGCATCATCAATACCGAGGTCAACTCGGGCAACTTTATCGCCAACCGCAGACGGGGCACGCTGCACCTGGTAGATTGGGAAAAACCGCTGTGGGGCGATCCCTCTCAGGATCTGTCTCACTTTTGCGCGCCGATGACGACATTGTGGAAGACCGGCTATCGAATGACCGCCGCCGATAAAAAAGAGTTCATCGACACCTATCGTGCGACCATTTCCGACGCGCACCTGCGCGATACGATCTGGGAACGCGTTCGCTTGCGCGATCCATTCAACTATATGCGGGGTATCTCTTGGTCGGCCATGGCATGGGTGACCTACCAAACCGGCGAGCACGCCGTAAAAAACCAGGACACCTTTTTAAAGGTGTCGTCCTATCTCGACCTGGACTTCCTGCGCGAGATGTTTGATCCGTACCTGCGTGACGTCTGATGCGTCGAACCACAGTCTGCGCGCTTTCAAGGAATGCAATTTGCTTGTATCCGTCATTATCCCTACCCTGAACGAGGCGAAAAACATACTCAAGACTATCCAGGCCGCCCGGCGTGACTATACGCCCGAGCAAGTCGAGATCGTGGTCGTTGACGGCGGCAGCACCGACGATACGCCCGGCCTCATTCCACCCGGGGTCACGTTAATCCGGTCGCCACGCGGACGCGCCGTGCAAATGAACGCCGGGGCCAGGGGCAGTCACGGCGAATTGTTGGCATTTTGTCACGCCGATTCGCAGTTGCCCGCCGGCTGGCGAGAGGCCATCATCGACTCATTGGGCCATCCCGGCGTGAGCGGCGGCTGCTTTCAGACCCTCCTCTCACCGCCCAAAGGGATCTTGCACCTTGTCAACGCCATCCGCTTTCCCGCAGACTGGCGGATTATGTTTGGCGACCTGGTACAATTTATGTCCCGTGCGACGTTCGACCAAATCGGCGGCTTTGCCGAAATCGTGTTGATGGAAGATGTCGAGATGATGCGCACGTTACACCTGGTGGGCAGGCTGGTACGCCCCGACCTGCGTGTCATCACATCGAGCCGCCGCTTTGTGGAGCGCGGGCCTTTGAGGCAGTGGCTGCTCAGCTTTTGGTGTATGATCCGCTATCTATATTTGGGTGCGACGCCGGAAGACATTGCTCGTGTCTACGTGTCGAGCCGCGAAAAGGCATGCAGGTGAAAAGCAGCGACAAGATACGGGGTAAGGCCTCGCCCCAACACCTCGTCCTATACGCAAAACACCCGCTGCCCGGCTATGCAAAGACGCGGCTGGGCGCCGCCATCGGGACAGAGCAATCGGCCGGCGTCTATGCCAGACTGCTCTATGCTTACCTTCTGGATTTGGCAAAGGCACACCTGCCGGGTACCACTATCGAACTGTCCCTGGCCTCTGCTTCCGACATCGCCTTTTTTGCCGGCGCATTCCCGGAATTCACCGTACAGCCGCAGGTTGAGGGCGATTTGGGGCAGCGGATGGCCGCTTCATTTGCGCAAGCGTTTTCGCGAGGAGCGAGTTCAGTTATCTTGACCGGCAGTGACGTACCTGATTTGACCAGCCAGCTCGTTCGCGATGCGTTCCAAGCGCTGGAATCGAATCCCATCGTCATCGGCCCGGCGGCTGACGGTGGCTATTATCTTGTCGGGATGCACGCACCCGGAGCGCGGCTGTTTGAAGGAATTGCCTGGAGCAGCAAACACGTCCTGGCTCAAACCCAGGACCTGGCACGGGCACAAAAGCTAGAAATCGCTTATTTGCCCGAATTATACGATATGGACACGATCCGGGAATACGAGCGCTGGCAGGGCATCCTGCTAGAACAAGAAAAAGGAGCAGACAATGAGTGAACAGCCAAAACAACAACGTTGGCTCAATATTGGCCTGATCGTCCTCATTTTGGGCGTGCTCGGCACGTTGGTAGGGTACTATCTTTCACAATGCGAGGACAGCATTTGCCCCAGCATCCAGCAGTTTGTCGCCAGTTTCGGCCCCTGGGCGCTGCTGGTCTATGCCACCCTCTACATCGCCGCCTCGCCCATCCCGTTTGTATCCACAGTGCTGTCAGCAACATCGGGGCTGCTGTTTGGGGCAATTCCAGGTGCACTGTACACCATCATCATTGCCACGGTTTCAGCCCTCGTGCCCTTTACCATTGCCCGCCGGTTGGGCCGCGAGTGGGTTGAATCCAAACTCAAGGGCAAAAGACTGGACGAGGTTTACGAGCAGTCCAGCGGCAGCAATGGCTTTGCATTCGTGCTCCTCATGCGCCTGATCCCGGTTATCCCCTGGGAAATCCAGAATTACATTGCCGGCCTGACCAAGGTGCCAGTACCGACCTTTTTGCTGGCCACCATGATCGGCATTGTCCCCATCACCGGTTCGTTGGCCTTTTTGGGAGACGCGATCCAGGATCCGAGTTCGTGGCAATTCTACGTCGCCATCGGGATCAATGTCGTCGCGATCTTGATCCCGGTTATCGTCGTGTACGCAAACAATCGCAAGACTAGAGACAATCAAGCCGGAGCGCCGGAATAGTGGGAGGAATCCGATGAAATGGGATGGCCAAGCGTTTGAGGCCAGTTTGAGGCGCATCGCCGAGTTTGGCCTCGACAACTGTATTGGCGCTAACGCCTGTATGGACGCATGTCCCGTCAATCGCCTGCACGTCAACCAGAACGAATTGGACTCGGTTATGGTTTCGGGCGTCTGGACGGAACGCGTCCGGACTTTTGTCACCGAATGTGTGCAGTGTGGCGATTGTACGCTGGCCTGCCCGGCCGGCGTCCATCGCGACCACATGATGCTCTTGCTCAAATCCATGCTGCCCAGCCTTCCCCGGCAGTGGAAAAGCTACTACCTTTTGAAGGGCCGGCAGGACCAAAGCTGGTTGATCTCGGCGTACGACATCGTCGCCCGGATCATTGCCGGCCCGTTGGGCAAATACGTGGACAAAGCCCGGCTCGACCAAAAACCGCTTCTGTTTTACTTTGGCTGCTACATTTTTACCCCCGCCGGCTCGCCCGCAGCGACACTCAAGCTGGCCGATCGTCTGAATCTCGATTACGAGGTCCTCGCCGGGGTGCGCTCTTGCTGTGGGTGGCCTCAATACCTCACCGGGCGTATGGGCTTTGGACAGCAGATGCTCACCCACCTGGAAACACTGATCGACCAGGCACAACCGGAAACGATCGTGACCGGCTGCGCCGAGTGTTACGCCGCGCTGCTGCGACTCAAGAAAAAGACGGGCGCGGCCTGGACGCCGCTTACCACGCCAGAGTGGCTGCTGCAATACGCCGACCGGCTCGACTGGTCCAGGTTCGACTATCCCATCGCCATCCACGACTCGTGCCACATCACAAAAAAACTCAACAAACCCGGCCCTGCACGCCAGCTCTTGTCACGCATGGCAGATGTGGTCGAAATTGTCGAAACGCCACAAGACTGTGCCTGCTGCGGCTATTACAACATTCACGTCAACCACGACCTGACCCACAAACTACACCGAGACAAACTGGCGCTGGTCAAAGAAAAAAACGCTAAAGGGATGGCCGTCGAGTGTATCACCTGCTGGGAATCGTTTGCCAAGACGTTTCAAGAGGCCAACATACCGCTGTGGGAATTGATGGTTGCCGCCGAACAGGCAACTCGCGAAACACCAGGATAGGCACCAGGAAGGAAACGAACGATGAATGGTGTGAAATACCTGATCATCGGCAACGGCATGGCCGGCATCGCGGCCGCACAAGAGATTCGACACACCGACTCTGGTGGACGGATCATGATCATCAGCGATGAAGGCGAACCTTACTACTATCGCGCCTCGATGTCCGAATGGCTGTTCGGCGAGCTGAGTGACGAGATGCTGCCCGGACGAACTCGGCCGTTTTACACCCATATGCGCCTCGAACAAATATCTGCGCACGT
>JAFGJF010000369.1 GCA_016929205.1 Anaerolineae bacterium | reverse complement strand
CCAATGTTGCCACCTGCTCCTTTGATCTGCTCGCGCACGTAGGCGGTCACACCATCGTACAGGGCCTGTTCCTGGGAAGACAGATCGAGGGTCAGGACGCGGGCGCGGCGCAGCGGCAACTGCACGCCGACGTGCGAGCGGCGGTTGCGGATCATCACTTCGTTGAGCAGTCGCCGTAGTGTCGGTGCGTTGCGTGGGATCGTCTTGTCATTTTCAGCCTGTTCGAATACCAAGCGAAAGCCAATCGTGCGCTTGGAATAGGGGCTGGTCGCGACGAGCGATTTTTTGAGCTGGTATCCTCTCGATAACAGTTCTTGAATCTCGGCCATAGCCTGTTTGCCGCTCTCGACATCTTGCTCGGCAATCTGAAAATATGGGCCGCGTCTATAGCTGAGTGGCTGGATGGGCATCGGCAGGGCCGTCACATCCAGGTCAGGTTGGTTTTCCTGAACCCATCTCTGTCGCCGTACCCACTTGGGATAGGTCATAAGTTGGTATTTGATGTTGAACGCTTTTGTGCCCCACCACACGACACGACGACGCGGGCCGCTGTACACATAGTTCTGTCTGAATTGACGCGCCGTGCCCAGATGCCCGGGTTGGAGAATGGTGACCAGGTTATACAATTCCATCAGGTTGTTGTGCACTGGCGTGGCGGTCAGCATCAACGCATAACGCTTACGTATCTGGTTGACAAAACGATAGGCGTGCGTGCTGCGGTTCTTGAGCTTGTGCGCCTCGTCGACGATCAACAGATCGTATTCGTGGGCCAGCAGTTTCTGCGACCACAGCTTGCCCTTGCCACGTTCCAGCGAGCAGATCCAGCGGATCGGCGCACCGTCGGGGTGATTGTCAAGCTGGCTTTTACGGGTGAGCACGTCAAATTGTTCGACGAACTTGCGCTGCATTTCTTCTTGCCACTGCATCACCAGCGAGGCCGGTGTGAGGATCAGGATCTTGAATGCGAGGCCGCGTTCGATCAGTTCCTTCATAATGATGCCGGCTTCGATCGTCTTTCCCAAGCCGACTTCATCGGCCAGCAGTGCCCGGCCGCGCATATCGCGCAAGGCTTTGAGTGCGGTCTCGATCTGGTAGGGGTATTGGTCGATAAAGATGTCGTCCAGGCAGACGAGTTGGTCAAAACCGCTGGCGAGTTGGGCCTGTTCGGCGCGAAGCCGCAAGCGCCAGACGGCCAACGAATCTCGCTTGCTATGACGCATCCAGGCGTCGATGTCGTCGACCTGTATGAGTCTGTCGGTGGAAGGTTCTATGCTTTCGGGTTCCAATGCGTCTCTTTTCGAATAAGGCTGCGTGTACCGGCACATTATAACTGAATCTGCAAACAAATCAAAAACCCAAACAGCGTGCATTTGACAGAACCTGCCAACAAAAGTACAATCGTCCCATTGTTGCCACAATGGAGCATTGCCGCTCGCCTGAGGAGGACAGCCCCTGTGTTTGAATTCAAGCCCGATTACGAACGCTGCAAGCAGCGCATTGATGCTTTTTGGGAGCGCGAGTTGATCGACCGGCCAGTCGTGCAATTCGGCTTGTCCAAGCCGCCGGACGAGCGCGTGCCGCTGCCGGTGTCCAATCACACCTCCCCTGGCGAGCGGTGGCTGGATGTCGAATACCGGACCGAGTTCAAGCTGGCCGAACTACAAAATCAGCAGTTTCTGGGTGACACGATGCCCGTTGCCTGGCCCAACCTGGGGCCGGAGATTTTTTCCTCGTTCTATGGCTGCCCGATCCACTTTGGCGACTATGGCACGAGTTGGACCGATCCCATTCTGCACGATTGGGACAAGGTCAAGGATCTCCGATTCGATGAGAACAGCCCATACCTGATCAAGCTGCACGAGATGACCGACGCGCTGTTGGCGGTCGGCAAGGACAGGTTCATCGTTGGCATGACCGACTGGCACCCCGGTGGCGATGCGGTTGCGGCTTTTCGCGATCCACAAGAGCTGGCGATCGACATGATGATGCACCTGGATCAGGTCAAAGGATTGCTGGATCGGATCGAGGTCGATTATTTCAGAGTCTATGATCTGTTCTACCAAAAGCTGCGCGCGGCCGGACAGCCGATTTCGTCCTGGACATCCCTGGTCTGTGACGGCAAGTATTATATCCCTTCCAACGACTTTTCAATCATGATCAGCAAAGCGATGTTTGACGACGTGTTTTTGCCCGGCATCCGGCGGGAATGCCAGTTCCTCGATCGTTCAATCTATCATCTCGATGGCCCGGGCGCGCTGCGCCATCTTGATTCGCTGCTTGCCATTCCCGAACTGGATGCGCTGCAATGGGTGTGCGGTGCGGGCGCCGAAGGGGTCCATCGCTGGGTGGATGTCTACCGGCGAGCCCAGGCTGCGGATAAGGCAATCCAGGTGATCTGCAAGATCGACGAGCTTGATCTGGTGATCGAGACGCTCGATCCGCACGGCGTGTTTCTTTCCGTCAGCGGCGTGCCGGACCGGGATGCAGCCGAAGCGATGCTAAAGCGCCTGGAACGGTGGGCTGTCGGGCGCGTATGATATACGAGGAGATAGCTGGCAGTGACAACCCTAAATACCGATTCTGAACCCAGGCCTGCACGTCGAGCCGACCTGTTGGCTCTGTGAAATGGAAGGAGCACATCAAATGAAAAGGGATCTACCGGATTTTAAAGCACAATCGGCTCAATCTCATCGACAGTTGGGTACCGAGGGGGCTTTGCGCTTGCTCGATGCCGCGCAGGCTTGGGACCTTGCGCCCGTCTTGCGCACAGGCGGGGCGATTATCTTTCCACACGCCACGATTGATGTTTGTGGGCACCAGATCGCCGCAGCGGTGCGCGCCTGCCTGGACAGCGGCGCCGACCGTGTGCTCGTACTGGGAGTGCTGCACGCCCTGACCCAGGAACTGCAGGATGCGCGCGTGCGTGTTGCTCACGGCGGTAACGTGACCAAAGAGGCGTCGTGGGGCATCCAAGGGCCGGGGCTGGATGGGCGAGAGGATTGGCGAAACGAATTTTCACTCGATCATTTTCTGTTTTTGTGGGAAAAAGAGATAAAACGCCGCGGCATTATCGGCCCGAAATTGATCATCCGCTTTCCATACCTGGCCGGTGGCCGTCCGCATATTCTGCCTGGCATAGACGAATTGTTGGATTTGGTTCACGACACGACGCAGCGCACCGTCGTCGTCGCCACCGCCGATCCATTCCATCACGGTATCGCCTACGGCGATCCACCCGAGGCGTCTTTTGCGCCGGAAGCGGGCGGGCTGGACCTGGCGCGGCGGCGAGTCGATGAAGCGCTAGAGATGCTCAAAGCCGGGGATTATTGGGGTTACAACCAACACTGCGCCAACGAAGCCAAGAGCGACGCCCGCGATGCGGGGCAGGTGCTGCGCTATTTGCTCGGTCCGCTGCAAGGACGCATTCTCGACATCGTCGCCGACGATATGACCATCGCCTACGACAGGCCCGCGCCGTCGTGGGTAGCAGGTGCATTGATCGAACTGCGCTCGGTCGAATGGTCTGTGCGCGGCTTTTTGCACTAGGAGTCGTTTCGTGATCATTCAAGACTATCCCATCCTCGAGTTTGATCCCGATCGCGTGGCGATTATTCAAGCCGGCGAACACATCGAGCGGATCAAAGATATGCCGGAGCATTGCGTGATCTGCTTTTTCCAGGATGTGATTGACCACTTTCTCGAACGGGGATTGGCCCAAGAGATTTTTTCGATGCGCAGCGAAATCGGCCCCCGCCCACTGTACCGGCTGGATCTCGGCCTGGGCCGCCCGGTGTCGCTCTTTCATCCCGGCATTGGCGGGCCGATGGCCGCCGCGGCCATTGAAGAGGCTATCGCTTTGGGCGGAAGGAAATTTGTTGCTTGCGGCGGGGCAGGTGTGCTGGACCGCGAGATCCAGGTCGGGCGCTTGGTCGTGCCTACAGCGGCGATTCGCGACGAGGGCACGTCCTATCATTATCT
>JAFGJF010000368.1 GCA_016929205.1 Anaerolineae bacterium | reverse complement strand
GGGAAACCATAGCTGATCGCGCCCGCCGCCGCCGCATATTTCAGATCGTCGACCTCGCCCAAAGCAATCACAAAGGCAAAGACGCGGAACTTGTTGTAAAGCAGGATGTCTCGCCACTGCCCGCCCTTCATCCCACCAAAGGTGAGGGCCGAGCGGGTAGCGAAACCAAGGGCGTAAATGGCCGACAGCGTATCGCGGCCAAAGGGCACGATAAAGGTATCGTAACCCATCTCGACGCCCTCTTCGTGCAACTGGTCGATGATGCTTCGCCCGTTGACGTTGCCGCTCAAAAAGGTCAAGATGTTACGGCTCTGTAATTCACGTACAATCTTGACCGCGACCTCGTTGCTCTTGGCCGCGCCGACGATAGCGGCAAAGCCGGGCATACGACCGTCAACCAACTGGATGCCCCAGGAACGCAACTGGATATCGTCGATCGGGCCGTTCAGATGGCCTTTACCCAATTCGAGACCAGCGCCATTGCCGGAATAATCGGTACAACCCGACATTTCAAATCCGGGGTATCGCTCTGGCTGTTCGCCGTTGACAAAACGGACGGCCTCGATCACTTCAGCAGCCAACAGTGTCGCCTGCCCACTGTCCAGTGTTTCGCCCAAATACGGCGCCCAGACCTGTTCGCGCGGCACCGGATGCAGCAGCACCTTGGCGCGAGCCAAAACGGGCCTCAACCCGCCCAACGTATCCACCTGCCAGCCCAACATACCGTTGATCACCGGCAAATAGTAAGCCGTATTGGGAAACTCGACCTTGGTATCCTCTCCTTTTTGAGCAATTGCCTTCTCCAGCATGGCCTCCGCTTCGGCGACGAGGCCGTTTGCGCCACGGATGGCGCGAGTTGCAATATATTTTGACATCTTGATCTCCTCAATACACTAGCTAGCCAGCCTAGTCAGCCGCCTCACGCATGCCGTATGCCGCCTTGATCCGTTCCTCAACCGGCAGTTCGAGCAGCTCTTTCATCCGTGCGTCACCGCTGCGTCCCCACTTGCGGGCATCATATTCGGGCAGTCCCAGCGCAGCACGCTTTTTGTCAATGTGCTCTACCGTCTTTTGATAGATCTCTTCGACATCGGTGATAAATTCCAGCTTGCCACCGACCTTGCTTTCCCAGCCTTCGTTGATAAAGTTGGTGACAAACTCGCTGCCGGACACCGGATTGTGAATACCCATGATGACGTACGCACCGGAAGCAACACAATAGGTCGCAATCGAAATCGCTTTTTCACTCATCCACTCCGGAGCCATGCCCACGGCCGGGATATCCGAAATATCCTCACCCAGTCCACCCTCGGTTGCCATCTGCGAAAGCACGGTCAAGATGCGTGAGTTGTCGACGCAAGAGCCCATATGCAATACCGGCGGCATGCCGACGGTCTCGCAGACTTCGCGCAGTCCCGGGCCGGCTTTTTCCAGCGCCTCCGGCGTCATAAAGTCCTGTTTCTGCGAAGCCACCGAGGCACAGCCCGTCTCAACCACCAGGATATCGTTGGCGATGAATTTTTCGGTCAGGTAGCGGTGGAACGACTCAAACTGGACGCGGGAGTTGGTGCAGCCAATATTGGCCACCACACCACGAATTCGGCCGGCCATGATCGCGTCGTTCAGCGGGCGGAAAGAACCGCGAGAAGCGCCACCCAGGGCATAGCCAATATATTCGTGCGAAAAACCTGGGATCGTCGCGTGACGGTCATTCTTGGGAATGTGGGTCTTGCCACGATTGGGGAAACGATCGATCGCCCGGCGGATAATGTTCTTGGCAATGCCAAGCGCATTATCTTCTTCAAACTCGATGTGTGTCGCCCCGGTGATCTTCATCTTGGGCGAGGTGGTAATGATCTCGGTATGGTACCTGGCGGCAGCAGGCACCAGGCCCTGCATAATGCACTGCACGTCGACGATCATTGCCTCGACCGCGCCGGTGAGGATGGCCAACTCTTGCTGCAGCATATTGCCCGCCGTGGGAATGCCCTGTCGCATGATGATCTCGTTGGCCGTGCAGCACAACCCCGACAAACAAATGCCCTTGGCACCTTTACTCTTGGCGTAGGCGATCAGTTCAGGATCGCTGGCGGCGACGACAATCATCTCGGACAGCGTCGGCTCGTGGCCATGGAGGACAATATTGACCTCGTCCTCACTCAGTACTCCCATGCCGACCTCACCCATCACCGGGCCGGGTGTGCCAAAGAGCACGTCAGAAATGTCAGTTCCGATCATCGAACCACCCCAGCCATCGCCCAGCGCAGCGCGCAGCGACTGGTCGAGCAGGTGCTCTGCATCCTGGTCGTTGCCCATATGGGTGCGGTGCATTATTTCGACGATCTCGCGATCGATACTGCGGGGCATAATGCGGTGTTCGCGCCACAACTGCTGCCGTTTGAGCGGCGCACGACTGGCATTGGCCAACTCTCCAAGCGGTTTACCGAACTCGGCCAGGGCAGCCACGGCCACGTCGTGGGCAATCTCGTTCAAAGAACGATCCTCTGTGGGCACATTCAGGTACCCGGCCATTTCTTTCAGCTTGTTAGGGTCGCGGATGGCATAATCGCTGGCCTTACCCTCGGCCACCTCCAACAGCGTATACGCCAGGCCGCGCCCATGATCCGAGTGAGCCGAAGCACCGGCGGCAACCATGCGCGCAAAATTGCGGGCCACAATCGTATCGATAGTCGCGCCACAGACGCCGGTCTGTCCCGCTTTGGTCAGACGGCACGGTCCCATCGAGCAGTTTTTGCAGCACTTGCTTTCCTGCCCAATCGGGCATGGAGACATATCATCTGCCCGGTCAAACGTGGTATTGCATTCTATATCACAGGCATATTGCAATAGTTCGACGACGGCCGGATCGGCACTCCGCTCTTCCGGCGTCCTAACACTTTTCTTTGCCATTCCTTCTAATCCTTCCTAATACTTGCGGAACTCGCCCGACATCTTGAGGTCCGCCTCATTGGTTTCGGTCGCACGCACGCCCAACGCATCCCACGATGGATCCCGGTAATACTCGTCGTTCTGGGCCACGATTGGCACCGTTTTGTCCGACGCATACCCTGCCGTGGCCAAGGCGTTTTCGATCGCCGCCGGCTGGATCTTGGCAGCGTCGTAAGAGACGATGACCGACTGCCAGGCAGAACTGGCATACACGTCGTCCACACCATCCAGAGCCAACAACGCGTCCCGCGCTTTGAGCACGTGGTGATCTGCAAACATTGCAGGAGCACTTAGTGTGACACTGTTCATACGAAACGACTCCTTTCAATCTATGTGATTTGAGTATAAACAAACTGAATCGTGCTAAAAAAAAACCAAGGGCTCTGTTGCTTGTCTATCGCAACAAAAGAACCCTTGACCAGGCACCAGATGAACACATTTGTAGCACAATCATAATGGATGAGACGCGTACCGCTAAACAAACAGCGCCAAGAAAAATAGCGGCGCGGAGGGACGTAGCGGCGCAGAAGGACGTAGCGGCACATCGAGTGTTCAAAAAAAGCCCGCGCTCAACCCGCAGAGCGAGCAAGTAATGATGCGCTCTTTTGTCCGAGTAATCGTTGACAGGCCACTTTGCCATCATTTTCCCCAAACGAACAAAAAGACCGTCTTGATGAAGGACGATCTCGGTTTCGAACGCCCATGGTTCTACACGTATCATCAGTTTTCAATGCGAGGTACGTTGAAGCCTAAAAAGAGACAGTGTATGGACATGTCACGTGTATGATCCCATTACTGGCGAACAGGATTATAACCTAAAACGACCTCATTGTCAACACATATTTACCCCAAGACGGCAGCGACGATATCGCGCGTCTTTTCAACCATATCCGAGGCAAGATCGTACAAAGCTTTGCTTTGCATATCGGCGTCGATGGCGTGCTCGCTGTACGGCAGTGTCCCAACTACCGGCAGCCCATCCAGGCTGTCGCGAATAAACGCCTCGTCACGCTCGTGGCGCACCTTGTTGCCAACCACCCAGAACCGGCTCACCCCCAGGTCCTGGGCCAACCCGGCGATCGTTTTGGCCGTCTGGATGCTGCGTGTTCCGGGCTCAACGACGGCCAACATGGCGTCGACCGCGCCGGCCGTGCCGCGCCCCAGGTGTTCCAGCCCGGCAACCATGTCCAGGATCACCGTTTCCTGTTCGCGCAGGAGCAAATGGGTGACCAGCATTTTGAGCATCGCGTTTTCGGGGCAAACACAGCCGGCCCCCGCCCCCCGCACGCTGCCCATCTGCAGTACGTGGATGCCACGATGGACGACTGAAAAACGTGCCGGGATGTCATCGACGCGCGGATTGAGTTTGAACATTTTACCGTACTCGCCCGGCCTGGCCCCGGTTCGTTCTTCGATCAGATCGGCCATTTCAACGATTGGCGTGATCTGTGAAGCGATCTCGACCGGGAGACCAAGGGCATGGGCCAGCGTGGCGTTGGGATCGGCGTCAATAGCATAGACCTGGTTGCCTTTTTCGGCCAGAACATACGCCATCAGGCTGGTCAATGAGGTTTTGCCTACGCCACCTTTGCCGGTGATTGCTATTTTGGGCATATCTTTTTTTTCCTTTATAGATCATCTTGGGTTTTGATCGAGGATCATCCTCGAGACGGGTAGTAGAGTGCATTCCCGATCCAGGCCCCAGTTTACTTGAAACAAACCGAATCGTCAAGTCTCAGTCCGGCGCACAAGCCGGGCAGAACTCTACGATCTCGGTTGAAAAAACATCCAGGAACTCGGTACAAACTATGCCGGCTTGTTCCGTGCCGCCCGCCGCACGCAGCACCTTGATCCACTCACAATAGGCAAGCTGGATCCGTTCATCGGCCTCTGCCCACAGACGCGCGTTCACGACGTCGAACGTCAAACGGTGGTAGGTGGCAATAGCCGCTCGGTAGTCACCCTCGCGCCGCAACGCGTCGCCCCAGGCCAGGTAAGCGTCGGCCAACGTCTGAAGAACCGTTCTATCTTGGATCGCATGGTAGCGATCGATGGCCCGCTCGTACTCACCGTCCTGCCACAGCGCCGCTGCCCAGGCAGTGCGTGATTCTACCAGACGCGCCCGTGCGCGATCCTGGAGGGCGATAGCTGGGTTGCGCGCCAAGAAAGCCTCGTACAGATAGACGGAAGAAGCGACATCGCCGGCCTCGTAGGCGGCCTCTGCCAGTTGGTAGGCCTGGCATTCAGCCAGCGAGATCCGGGCATCGACAATGAAATCGCCGTCGAAATCGGCGACAGAACCACCCACCGACCCGGCCGTTGAGGTGGCAACGACAGCAGGATACAAGCGCGCGATCCAGCGATATCCTGCAGCAGCCTGCACGATATCGCCCTGGCGATGGGCAGCATACGCGCGTTCGTACAACGTGCGACCGGCATCGAGATAAAGACACCCGAACAGAAATACAACGACCAGAACCACGATCAATACACGCACCGGCTGCCGGCACAGGCGCTTTTCGAGAGATGCCCCCAAGAACCCCCCAATGGCCACCAGGGACAGTCCGATAACAAGCAGCCCTATCATCCCGGGTGCGACCAGCCGGTTCGTCGCTGCGACCCAATCGACCAACACCTGTTGCAGCAAATCACTCCAGGGTGGCTGGCTGAGAGTGTCACCAGCTTGCTGAACGACCGCGTGCGGCAACGTCGACCAGGTAAAGCCAAATGCCCAGACCCGTCCGGCAATGACAAAGAGGATCATCCCGGCCTGGGCCAGGGCAAAACGGCCGCGGACAACGCCAAAACTCCCCAGGACCAACAACAGGCACACGCCGCCAGCCCGCCCGAGCAGGCGATCATATGCTTGCCGCGCCTCCCTGATCTCGCCCAACGTTGCCAGCGGTTTTCTGAACGTGCCCGGCGAGAGGGCGACGGCAGTAGATAGATCCACCTCGGCCGGGACCAAGGTAAACATATCGTCCAACAAGGCCAGCCATTCTGGCTTGTGCGCCGCCGTATAGGCCACGACGCTCATTTCTTCCGAGCGACAGGACGGCGACACGATTCCCGAAGGACAGACGGGCATCGCGGCAATGTAACGATCCAGGGCAACGGAAAGCGCTTCCCGGGTATGGCGAATGACGTCGTCAACCGAAATGGTCACGGCCGGCACACGCTGCACATCGTCCGCCTGTAACCAGTCGAGCGTCGCAGTGATACTCTGCTCGACGACAGCCAGCGTCCACGGCCGCGGCAAGAGAATCTGCGCCACCTCGCGCCGCCCCTGCTCGTCGAGCTGGCGGACGGCATTGCGCAGCAGTTGATCTTGGTTGCGCACCAAATTGGGAGCCCGTTCGGCGGCGAGCTGGACCAGGGCATCGTATCCCCCCCACCGTTCCAAACCAGCGGCATAAAAACGCGTATCGGCAGCAACCTGGCGCAAGCCTCCAGCATACAACACAACCGGCAGAACGAGGGTCAACAACGCCGCGCATGACCAGGCCAGAACCGGACGCCAGGGAGCAACGCCATCCGACGTGGCCGGCGGGCCATTATCCGGATCGATAACCTGCCGCGCCGCACGCATCATATCCGGGTATATGCGCTGAAGAACG
>JAFGJF010000367.1 GCA_016929205.1 Anaerolineae bacterium | reverse complement strand
GCAATCTGGCGTTTTTGCGCCGGAACGGCGTCATCCTGGTCAATGCCGAGGAAACTGAGGGGCGGCCGAACGGCTTGCGTTCGGAGCTGGCGGCGCATCTCGAACGGCTGCAGATTCAGGCCCTGTCTCTACCGGCAAGCCGGATGGCCATGGAGCTTGGCTCTGCCTCGGTAACGAATACGATCATGGTGGGCTTTGCGGCCGCACACCCCTCTTTGCCGCTGTCTATCGATGCGGTCAGGGAAACGTTGGGTGTGTTGGCCTCCCGCCGCCGCGAACTGAACCTGCAAGCTCTGGATGCAGGGTTTGAGGCCGGACAGAGCCAGATGGGAAGGAGTGTCAAATGAAAGGTCTACCAACCAATCCTCATTTACTCAAGGTGCCGCTTTACGTTGCCGGCAAGTCCGCCGAGCAAGTCTCCAGGGAATTGGGATTGGACAGGGTGACCAAACTCTGTTCCAACGAGAATCCGTTGGGTCCAAGCCCAATGGCCCTGGCTGCGCTAAGTGCTGCATTGGCAGAGACCCATCGCTATCCTGGCATTGCCGAAAGCGAGTTGCGAGAAAAACTGGCCGCCTATCATGGAAATGGCCTGACGGAACGGCATTTTCTCGTCGGCAATGGTGCGACGGATGTTTTGCGCACGATCGCGCAGGCATTTATCTTTGACGGCGGCGAGTCGGTGACGAGCAGTGTTGCTTTCCCGATGTATCGATTGTTAACCACGATGTTTGGCGGCAAATCAGTCCAAGTCGCTCCACGCCCTGACTATCATCTCGATCTCGCGGCGATGGCCGAGGCCGTTACGGCGGAGACACGGATTGTCTGGCTGTGCTCGCCCAATAACCCGACCGGTTTTGTCCTCTCACAGTCAGAGACGGACGAGTTTATGGAACGGCTGCCGGAACACGTGGTGGTCGTGTTTGACGAAGCGTATCGCGATTTTGTCACCGATCCATATTGTGCCGACAGTATACGATATGTGCTACAGGGCCGTAACGTCGTCGTCGTGCACAGTTTCTCCAAGAGCGGAGGGTTGGCCAACCTTCGTATAGGCTATGGGATCGCCTCTCCCGACTTGATCGAGTATCTATTACATACGGTGATGCCATTTGGCACCGGTGCGCTGTCTGCGATCGCTGCGGCTGCGAGCCTGGAGGATCAAACGTTCCGTCGCCGCTGCCGGGATATGGTGTGGCAGGAACGGACGTTTTTGCATGCACGTTTGACAGAGATGGGCTTGACCTGTCTGGAAAGTCAAGCCAACTTTGTGTTGATCCTCGATCCACCCATGGGTGTTTCATTCGTGGTTGATGCACTTTTGCATCAGGGGATCATTGTCCGTCCGATGGCTGGTTTTGGTTTGCCCAACGCCTTTCGCGTCACGGTTGGGACGCGGGAGGAAAATGAGCATTTTCTGGACGCTTTGCACGTGGTTCTGGTTGCAGAGCAAGCAGTCGTTGTCGAGTCAGGGCTAGATCGTATCGACACAAGACATCAGATCCATGCGATGTCTCAAGCTCATACAGCGCTCCAGGTGGTTCAGGCATTGGACTGATAAAAGCTGGTTGAAACGCGAACGATTGCCATGGCGTCATTTGATGACAAGGGGCAGATAGATCCAGTCGATGGGCGTCCAGTCTGGTACAAAGTGGGCCAGGTAGACGTCATAGACGGCTTGACGCTGGGCGTCCATGTCCTGATCACCCAATTGGTGCGGATATGTGTGCAGATAAGGATACCACAGCAGTCCGTCCAAGTCGACGTGCGCCATCAACAGGTCCGCATGCCACCGCATGTCGTCGGCGGTGGGCATCCGAAAGTTGGGGTTTTCGGGCGCGTCATCCCATCCAAAGGTTTGGGCCTGGATCCAGATTTGGGCATCTGGATCGGCCTGGCGAATGTGCGAGGTATAGCGGACGATTTTTTCGGTGACGTGGCGGCCATTGTTGACGGGATTGCCGTCGTTCCAACTGTGGGGCATGGACGAGATTTCGCACAGGTCACACATGCCGGGAAGCAAGGCACTCTCGGGCGTTTCGTTGACCCAAACCAGATCGTGATAGAGGGGAATGTCATTGGCGCGCTGGTGGTATTCGGTGTAAAATTGTTGAATCTGGCTGGGCGTGAAATCGTGCCAGGGAATGTGAAAGCCATAGATGGCCAGCAAGGCTGGGTGGTCGATAACGCACGCATTGGCGAGAAACGCGGTCAGCCGATCCCAGTTGAATTGGTTGCCATCCCAGCCCCATGGGGGGGTGACGTCGGTTGTGCCCGACAGGCGAGCAATGACCTGTATGCCAAGCGCATCGGCTTCGTCCAGAAACCGGCATACTTGAGAGGGTGGGGCATATGGATTGTGCATCTGGATCAGGGTGTGTACACCAAGGCTGTGCACATATTGGAGACGCACACGCATCCCTTCCAGGTCTGAAAAGTCGCTGGACCAGACGTAAGCTGTGCCATAGGGTACAATGGAATGATTGGCTGTCTGGTTGCGATGATTCGCGCCGCGATGATTCGCGCCGCGACTAGTCGCGGATCGATCGGTGAGTGTGGTTTGCTTTTCGATGTGCTCCAGCGAAGCGCTTCTGGCGGTCATTGTTATCATCAAGATGGAAACAATGACCAAGAGCACAGGCAAAACCATTCGCATAGCTACCTGCCGTCGCATAAATCCTCCTTTGATCCGGAGAGTGATTGATTACACAAGAACGAGTGCTGCGAGATTGTCGTGTACCCGGCAACGTAATGTAGCATTATACCCACAACTGTCTGTGCGGTCAAAGGGGCGGTTGAACGAGTTTGAGAAAGGAAGGTGTGGGATGTCAAAGGCCTGGACAATGATGAGCGTTTTTATCACGTTTTGTTTGGTCGTATTTACAGGGATGGGCAGTTTTTCCGCAGGAATGCCGGCTGTGGCGGATGCCGCTTTGCTCGATTTTGTCGTTGACCATACTGCCGCGGATGCCTCTGTTATTCCACAGAACTGGCTTGATGTCGCCAGGCAGCAGGTTGTTTATTTCAACCACCGCAGCATCGGCGGCAATGTAATGGAGGGGATGGTCGATCTGGCGGCGCAAAACCCGACGCGTTACAGCATCAACATTGATTATGGATCGGGAACGAATGCCGGGATCAATCACTATATGGCCGGGGAAAATGGCGACCCAATGTCCAAGATCAGCGGGTTCAGCGCGCGCGTCCAGAACGGGCATAACATCGCGTTTATGAAATTTTGCGTTGGCGACTTTGTGCCGTTTACGACCGTTCCGGCTGCAGATATTTGGACCGCGTACCGTGATGCGATGGAATCTTTGCAGGTGCTCTATCCAAACACGGTTCTGGTCTGGATGACGAGCCCGT
>JAFGJF010000366.1 GCA_016929205.1 Anaerolineae bacterium | reverse complement strand
GGGTGCTTGGCTTTGCGGCGCGGGCGGCGCGGGCGCGGCTTGCTCCATCCGAAAATCTCGGCGTCTGTAAAGAGATAAAACGGTGGCGTGTCCTCTGACCGGCGCAGCACCCAGCCCTGGTCCAGCGTGCCTTGAACCAGGGTCAGCGTGCGGTGTTCGGGCGGAGAGGCGATCTCGCTCACCGGATGTGACGGCCCTCCCTCCTGGTCGTGCCACAGTTCGCCAAGGCGGCTGGCCTGGCGCGTCACACCGACCAGGCTGTAGCCCGAGCGCCGCATCTCGCGCCAGGCTTCAATGACCTTGCGCAGTTGCCCGCCATAGCGTGGTCCGGAGGAAAAGTGGTCTTTGAGTGGCGCATCGCTGTCCAGCGTCTGGAATGCGAGGTTGTCCTGGTCTGTTGCCTCTTGCAGCCATTCGGCCTGTTGTCCATAGCCCAGGACCAGCGGGCGGCGATCCCAGATTGTCTCGTGCAGTGTGTCCCAGGTCAGGTAGGGCAGAGTCACATTGCCCGGCAGTTCGCCGCTGTTCTGCAGCGATGCCTTTAATTCCAGCGCGTGTGCTTCCTGGTCGGCCACCGTCTGGCGCAGTTCGATCTGATCGTCGACGACGATTAGGCCGCTTTGTGGCACAAAATCGAACAGGGTACCGGGGTGGGAATAGAGGTAGGGAATGTAAAACTCGATGCCTCTGAACCACTGGTCCTCCTGCATTGCCGCCAGATCGGCTCCGAATTCGGCGTTGGCCGGGCCGTGCAAAGCAGAATGATCCAGCGAGGCCAGCCTCTCTGCCGCCAGGTGTCCGAACCTGGGGATCGCTTCACTTGCCGGCACGATCGTATAGTCGTCGATGCGCTGTAGTGAGCGTTGCGTGGCCGGGTCAAATGTGCGCAGACTGTCTACCTCGTCACCGAACAGCTCGACGCGCGCCGGATAGCGTTCGTTGGGCGAAAAGACGTCGATCATGCCGCCCCGCCGGCTGAACGTGCCTGGGATCTCGACCACGCTGACCATTTCGTAGCTCAGCTCCAGCCACGAGGTAAGCAGTTTGTTCAGGGCCAGCCGCTGCCCGACGCGTAAAGCCCGGACGCCGAGCACGAACTCGCGGCGGGGCAGTGTGGGTTGCATCAGCGCCCGCGTCGAGGTCACAATCACTGGCGTAGGCTGCCCTTTTTCCCAGCGCGTCAGGGCTGCCAACACGCGCAGGCGTTCCTGAATGGTCTCTGCTGCCCAAGGAATGCGTTCGTAAGGTAAGGCTTCAGGCTCGGAGAAAACGAGCACGCGCTCCGGTGCCGACAGCCACTGTCGCAGTTGATCGACTACGCCGGTAACTTGATCGGAGCGGGACATAACCAACACGATGGGACACTGCAGATCCTGGGCCAGCGCGGCGACTATGTATGGACGTGCCGCGCTCAGCAAGGAGAGATTGGCTTCTACCTCGCCGCGTTCAATGTCGGCCAACAGTTGTTGGTAGGCCGGAATGTCGTGAATCAACGGCAGCAATCCGCGCAGGTTCATCGATCACTCTCCAGGGGAAAGGAACCAGGTTTTTGATCGGGTGTTTTTTACTCGAAAAACCTGGTTGTATCGGTATCTATACTATTATACACCAGGTGTGGGTTACGGAAAAGGCTAACCGTACGCGCCCACTTTTAGGGTTCCTTTTTGGCCGCAGGGCAGGGCAACGGCGTACACACCGGGATGCAACTGGTGCAAAACGCATCGCTCGCCATTCCAGGTGATGTCACCATCGAATGTGGCATCCATGCTGACCAAAACGTGCAGTGTGCGTCCCGTATGCCCGTATGTCCTCAAACTTGCCATCATCCGCCGGTGGTCGCTGGAAACGTCCAACGAGCGGACCCACACGTCAAACCCTGTCGTCAGTCTGCCCGGCCTGAAATGGGCCCCGTACCAGCTCAACACCGGCGTCGACAGGCCGCCGAATTGGTGCCAGCCTGCCCCGCGCCCGGTCTCGACGATAAAGTGCTCGTAACAGTTGTACGATGCCTCCACCTCACGCCGCCACAGGTCCAGTCCCGTCTTGGCGATCTGCCAGGCAAATTCGGGCCGTCCCAGGTCGAGGCACGTTTTCCAAAAGAACCATTGGTGTGGCATCCACACGGCGCCGTTCCAATAGCCATCGCGGCGGAAATAGGACGCGCTTTGATCTACCGTCGACAGGCCAATCGCGGTCCAGTGGCGCTTTGGATCCTGCAGATGGTCAAACAGGCGCTTTTCCTGCTCTGGGGTACAGATCCCGGCGACCAGCGGATAGGCGCCGTCCAGCCCCCGGTTATAGTTTTCGCCGCTCTCGTGCCGCAGCACGTCGATCGCCTTGCCCTGCTCGTCGTGCACGACGTAGGAAAAATAGCCGGCCTCTTGATCCCAGGCTGTGTTTTGCAATGCTTGGGCAAAGCGTTCGATGTCTTGTTCGTATTCTTGTACGTCTTGAGCGATTCCCATCTCAGATGCGGCCATCTGCATGATCCTGGCGATGCGGATGCACTGCGCCGTAGTCACGACCGGAGCAACGGTGGATTCCATCTGCTCGCGGTGGATGTAAACCTGCGGCGGATAGTCGTCCCAGCCGCCCGAGTTGTAAAAATAGTCCCACGTTTTCAACAGGTTCGATTTGAGTGTGCGCGTCGTCGAACTGCCTCGTTTGCCGGCCATAAACGCATAGTATTGTTTGAGGCGCGGATAAAAGTAGGCCAACATAGTTCGGTCCGGCTCCCGGTTCCACAACTCGAAAAAGAGATAGAACTGGACCGGCACCATGCTGCCATGATGGATGAATGCCGCGTGCGGGTCGCCGGGCTCGGTCAAATAGGCGTTCAAGCAGTCGATGGCGCGCTCGCGATCCAGTTCCAGCAGTCCCAGGCCGATAAAGCCCGAATCCCAGGTATAGAGGCTGTCCCACCAGCGTCCCGGCGTATTGTGGCGAATGTACGTGCCGCGCGTGTAGACGGGATAGACGACGTTGGTCAGCACCGTCGCTGCCATCTTTTCCTGGCTGAACGTATAGGGTTGGTCAGGGTATCCGCCCATGTCGACGATCCGGCGGCGTGCCTGCTGGTAAACGGGCTCGGCGTCACGGCAAAGGTCGAATCTGGAAAGGCGGCGCGTTATCTCGTCCGGCGTGCCGCTGCACACCAGCCCGTTGATCGCACGTTGGCTGTGTGGTTCGAGGCCGATTGGGCGCATAAAGATGTTGACAAAGTGCCCCCTGGGTGCGGCTGCGGCCCATTGGTCGTAGAGGACGGCGCGCGTGTGTTGGTGCACCGTGCGCCGCATCAGATTGTCCAGCTCGTCTCCGTAGAATTGGCGTACTTGAAAGGGTGCGAACCCCCATTTCAGACCATACTCGATTGAGCTCGTCTGTTCATAGCGCAAGCGCAGGCTGTTTGGCGCCGGTCCGGGTAGCATCTCGGCTTCGGTGTTCAACGTCGCCTGCTCAAAATGCACCTGTGGCCGGTCGCTGGCCCGGCACACTACCAGGCCGTCGATCTCGATCGCCTCGCCGCCCAGCGACGTGATCTGTAGAGGGTGCGACCCTGCTGTGATATCGCCGATCAACAGCTCGACCACGCGGAACCCACGCTGCCCCGCCAATGTCACCGTGGTGTGCGTCAGGCCGGACAGGCTCAACTCGGTCCGGCTGCCGTCCTCGGTCAGCCGGCACCGGATCAAGAGCACAGCATCGTCGATAGCGCGTGGCACAGCGATCTCGTATATGAGTGTGTCGCCCGGCTCTCGCCCAAAGCCGCACCCGACGCCTTGCCCGTCGACAAAACCGTGGGCGCGGCTTTCACCGCGATACCAGCCGTCGTACACCAGGTTGTCGCTGGGTCGAGGCGTTGCATAACGTAGATCGATATAGTCCAACGCGCCAATCCACAGTGCGCTTTCTGGCAGGGATACCAGAGACGGCTGGAGTGGTTCGTCGGAATTGGTTTTGAGCGGTGCAAGGGTCAACGAGGCCATATAGTGTAGAACCAGCGTTTGTGGCAGGTCGGTTTGGTTGACACACTGGCAGCGAATCAGCCGGCTGTGTTCGTCGATCTGGGAAAAGGACACGTCGACATAAACCCGGTCTTTCCATTCCAATTCGTGACGGTGACTGTAATACGAGAGATCGGGCGCGCTCTCCCAGGGATGGTGACCTGACTCCCATTTGACGTTCGGCACCAGCACCTTGCCCCGGTAAAAACCGGGAAACACACTCAGGTCAAACCGCTGTCCTCCAGTGTTTCCTAGCTGGCGAGCGCTCTGTCCTTCAATGCTCCCCAACTGGTCAGCACCTCTTCCCGCAGTGGATTCTAACTGTATACACGCACTTGGGATGTGTGAAATGCCCATATAGGTTTTGGTATACGGCCCCCAGGCCGGCAATCTCAGGTCGTGGGTGTGTTGCAAATGGGTCATTGTCTCTTGTTTCATCTTATAGGATACTCAGTTTGCTTCGGATTCCAGGTGCAAGTCCGCATAACAGTATGGAACATAGACGAGCCCCAGTACGTTTTGCTTTCGCAGCAGGTGCTGCCGAAAATCATAGATGATCTGTCCAATCGGTTCACCGTTCAAGAATCGATCGACCCAGAATTCGCCGAACGTCCGGCCCATGTATTCGTGAATGGGGATCTCGGTGCCGATCACGCCTGCTGCGCCCAGGCGCGCAAACTGGTACACAAATGATAGCAGCGTCCCGGGATCGTACTTGCCTGTATGGCAGCCGTTTAGCACGACCAGTGGTGCTGCCATTCCGTTTTGCCGAGAGGGCTCCCATACCCGGCGTATCTCGTCATCCAAATGGATGGTCAACAGCGAATCGTCATCGTTTACGACCAGCCACTGGTTGTAGGTGGTATTGCCGCCATGGCAGTAAAAATAGATAACCGATGGAGAGTCGTCCTGTGATTTGAGCGTGGATAACAACCCGTCTACCGAGTTTACTTGTTTGATATGTGCCCTGTTGTCGGTGATCTGGGTCATCGTTTGCCGGTGCTGTTCTGTCAATCCCAACCCGGTGCCAAACACGGTCGCCATTTCGGGGTGTTCTTGGGCCTGAATCCCGGTATAGACTGACACATACGCATTTGGCGGGCGCAGCGGCTGCTCAATGATATAGCGAAATCCCCAAAAGCCATAGGGACAAATGATGTTGGTGTCTTTGATATGGGGGCAGGTTTCCCGACAATGTGGGTCGTTGATAAACTCGTGGCAAACGGTATTGTGCCGTGGACGGTAGAAAAGTGGACGGTCGTATACGATGTCCCATGGAAAGGGCAGATCGAGGTTCAACCGCGCGATCTGCACGATCATCGGTCCGGTCTGTGACTGCTCGATGCTGTGAAGCTGCCGTGCGATCTCACGCCCGTTCGACTCGCCGAAAACACGATAATATAGCATCTGGCCCAGTTCGGCCAGTGATTGGATGCTTCGATCGAAAACGGCAGGATCCGCTGGCGTCAGGTCGTCCTGGTACAGGTATGTCACGATCTGGTCCGACTTGGCGATCGATGCTTCCTCCAGCAATTGACGATAGCGAGCCAGGGCGTTGGCAAGGAAGACTGGATTCAGATCCGAGACCGGCCCCAGATCTATACCCATCCGCCCGGCAACGCGGGGTGGCGGTCTTGAGGCCGCGTTTGCGCCGGGTGTCTTTTGCGGGCCATTCTGCCCGTCCAGGCTTGCCATCATGTCCGTTTCAGTCATTTCGGCGATGCCAGTCATGCCGGAACGCAGGCATTCATGGCCTTTTCCAAGCCACACGCAAACCCGTCGGTATCGAAAAGCGTCGAGGTTTGAGAAATCAGCAGAGAGGGTGTATTCACATTCAGCCCACCAGCCATCGACGGCATGATCCGGCATCGCGCTTTCTGTCGGAGCAACGTGGGCAAATAGGACGTACGACTGGATGAGGTTGTTTCTCAAATAGACCAGAAGCCGCATGGTGCCGAGCCCGGTTTTCACTGGCGTGGCGATGCGGAAAAAGACAGCTTTGGCCGTACCGGCCTGGCAGAGTTGAACACGTTTCTCGCTTTCCAGAACGATGAAATCCTCGCTGTCGATATAAAAGGTCAGCGGAATCCCTTGTTCGACTGCATAGCGCACGACTTGAGCGCCGATCTGCGGCTGCTCGCCTTTGATATTCGATAGGGATGGATCGCTTTCACCAATATTGACGCCAAGGTGATAGATTCTGTTTGCGGCCAAGGCAAAGGTGGGGGCAACGTGTTGCTGCCTTTCATCTGCAAACCAACTGTTGACCACACGACTGTGATCTGGTTGGCCGGGCTGCACTGTCTCTAGCTGTAAAAGAAAATCGGCCAGGGTTTGCCTGGGCAATGCGAAAGCCTCTTTGGGGGTAAGGTCATCGGACGACGGTGCTGACAGCATGATATGTTGCCGGCTCAAGACGCCAAGGGGGGAGCCATTTTGAAGCAACAGCACCCTGGCATTGCTGCTCTCTGTCAAGTATGCTGCGACCAGAGGCCACGGTGTTTGCTCTCGGTGCCAGGAGGGCAGCGCCGTATGATTTGGATCGATAAACGCGCCCGCTTGGGAATTTGCTGCAGGTTGTGGGCGCGCGTTTATGATTCGCTGTCCCAGGTCTTGAACGTTATCCAGGATCCACTCGCCGGGTTCACTGCCCTGGATGGCAAGTACAGTATCCTCTTTATCTCCGCTTTGCGCCAACAACGTACCAAGTTCATCCAGTGTGGTCTCGGCTTTGATCTGGACAATGGGGTTCAACGCCAAGCCGGCAGCATGTAAATCGGGCCATTCGGGTAGTTTGCCTTGTTCAGCAAGATATGCGCCGACCAGCTTCCACCAGCCGGTTCGGTTCATCCCCGGCATCAATGCACCAACCAGATCCAGTTTAATTGGTTGTCCTTCTTGTTCCGTGACCAAAAACGGGGCTTGGCCATGATCGTCTCCGCCGGACGGCGACCTCCGGACACAAGCCTGGTAGCGGAACGTAGCTAAAGGCGTATCCAGACGCCATGCTCGCTGTTCCAATTGGCCTGATAGCGCACCGAGCCCAATGCAGGCATATTCGCCATTCAGACGAAAAAGCACAAAGTAACGTCCCCAATTTGGCATCTGTTTGCCCAAAGTCAATTGTACATGTGCTACCACATTTCGTAAAGATGCCTCGTTTGCCACAAAGATAAAAGCTTGTCGCATTTCCCCCTCTTGGTTTTAACCGGCATGATTGGGTTCGAGTTGGTCGGACTCTGGCTGCTCAAGCTTGGGCCGGATATTAAAAGAGTTCATGGTTTCTTTTGCACCTTTGAGGATAAAAAACTCGACTGCGTCGACCACGCGCGCGTATACCTCGTCCATCATTTCGCGTTCCTGATCGCTGAAATCCTGCAGTACATAGTCCTTGGGCTGCATTTTTCCTGGCGGACGGCCTATACCTACTCTTAGTCGGGCAAAGTCCTGTGTATTGAGGTGTTCGATGATCGACTTGATACCGTTGTGACCTCCCGACCCGCCATTAGGACGCAGCCGCGTCGCGCCTTGAGGCAAATCCAGGTCGTCATAGATCACCAGTATGTTTTCTGTGTTGGCTTTGTAGAAACGTGCTATCGCTTCTACAGCTTGACCGCTCAGATTGACATAGGTTTGTGGTTTAAGCAAAATGACCCGCCGTCCAGCAACACGACCGAGTGCCAGATCGGCCTTTCCTTGTTTTTTGCCAAAAGACAGGCCGTGTTCGTGTGCCAACAGATCCAGGCAATGGAACCCGACGTTGTGCCGATTTCCTTTGTGTTCTTGGCCTGGATTTCCCAGGCCAACGATCAACATCCAAGAATCAAGGTTTGTATCGCTCATTTATGCTATCTCGTTCCCCGGTTGCTTCAAGGGCAACAAGATCGTGAACGTTGTCCCAACGCCGACCTGGCTTTCAACGGTCAGGGTCCCATGGTGCTGCTCGACAATGTTTTTGCAGACGTACAATCCCAGTCCCGTCCCTTCGCCGGCTTTTTTGGTGGTAAAATAGGGCTCCCAGATACGTTTCAAGTTTTCCTGGGGAATGCCGCACCCGGTGTCGCTCACCGCCGCAAACGCGCCTAGCGGCTGACCTGGTGCGCTGCGCCCTGTCCTGAACGTTAGTTGGCCGCCTTCGGTCATGGCCTGGAGTGCATTCACGGCAAGGTTGGTGAATACTTGTTCTAATTGACCCGGATCTGCCTGGATCAGGGGCTCATCAGGAGCATAGTCTTGCACGACAACTACATCGCTCAGCCGCAAGCGAATGATGTCCAATACGTGATTCAGCAGCTTGCTCAGGCTGACGCCCTGCAAAATCTGCGGGGTTTGGCGAGAAAAACCCAGCAGGCTTTTGGCCAACCTTGCGATGCGTTCGCTCTGCTGCACAATGTTTTCCATATCCTGGGCTAATTGTGGATCGACGGCGGCGAGATCGCGCTGTGCAAACTCGGCGTACATCGAGATTGCCGTTAGCGGGTTCTTGATCTCGTGGGCAAACTCGGCGGTCAGCTGCCCGATCGTGGCCAATCGTTCGGCCCGCACTAACTGGTTGGCCAGTTGATCGACTTGTTCCTGCACTGGCCTCTGGAACTCGACAGCGCGACGTATCTTGGCCTCGACGGCTATTAACAGATCTTGTAGCTCGAAAGGCTTGGTCAGATAATCATCGGCTCCCAATTGTTTGCCTCGTCGGACGTCAGCTCGTTGATCTTTGGCCGTCAGGAAAATAAACGGGATAGCGAGCCAGTTGTCATTTTGGCGCACCGCCTCGTAAAACGCGTATCCATCCATTTTGGGCATCATGATGTCCGAGATGATCAGATCAGGAACAAGCTCGCGCATCACCTCCAGGGCATCTTGCCCGTTGTGTGCACCACGTGTCTGATAGCCTTCCAATTCCAGGATATCACAAATTCCTTCGCAGAGTTCTTGTTCGTCATCAACGACCAGGATCAGAGTCATACCTGCCTCCAAAGTTTTGCTGCTCTACTGCTTGTCCAGCGCCAACAGACTGGAAACCCGTTCAGAAAATTCCTGCCGGGAAAAGGGTTTGTTCAAAAGGGCCACTGCACCGAGTTGTTTGACATACGCTTCGCTTATGTCTTGCCGACCGGTCACGATCAATATAGGCATGTCTTTGGTTGCTGGCAGGGCGCTTAGCAGGGTGAGAATGGTTATGCCATCCATGCCGGGCAGACTGACGTCCAGGACCATCAAGTCTGGCGGGTCAGAAGATACCTTGGCAAAACCGGCAGCCCCATCTGCAATCAATTGTACCTGGCATCCCAGCAGCCTCAAGAATTGGCCAATGATGTCTGCTACGGTTGGGTCATCATCGACCACGATCACCCGGGGTTGTCCCTTTTCTTCCGAGATGACCGGTAGGAGAATGGCAAAAGTGCTGCCCACGCCTTTTTCGCTGGACAAAAAGATGTGCCCGCGATAGAGTTCTACGATTTCTTTGACGATTGCCAGCCCCAATCCTGTGCCGGGGATGCCCAGTTTTTCGACAGAGCCTCGGTAAAAGCGCTCGTAAAGATGGTTTTGTTCTTCAGGCGTAATACCAATCCCGGTGTCCGATACCCACAACACCCCCCATTCTCCAGACGGCATATCGTCAATAACCGGGTGGTTTGCAGATGACCATTGCCCGTCGTGGAAATAACTTGCGCCCACCAGGACCTGTCCACCGGGCATCGTGTATTGGACTGCGTTGCTCAGCAAGTTGGTTAGCACCTGGACAAAGTGATCGGCGTTTCCTAGAAACATGGGCAGGTCCTGAGAGGTCTCGAACTCGATCGCAATGTTTTTCTCTGCGGCACGGGGTAGGTGTATTTCGATGACACGTTCCACAAGCTCAGGTATTGACACCGGTTGATGGTGTTTCTGGGTTGCCGAAGCATCCAACCGAGATAGATCCAACACATCCTGGATCAGTCGCTCCAATCGTTCTGCTTCTGTGGTGACAATCTGCAGGTAACGCTCGCGCTTTTCAGGGCGCCCATCTCTTAACAAAGAGAGATAGATCTTGATGTTGGTCAAAGGCGTGCGCAGTTCGTGCGATACGCTGGATACGAACTGGGATTTAAGGCGATCCACTTCTTTCAGGCGGGTGATATCGTTTAAAGCAACGACTGTACCGACCGTGCGATTGGTTTCGTCCACAATCGACGAACGATGTGCTTGAAGAGTAAGCGTTGCCAATTCCTGGTAAATGGGGCAGTCCTCCAGTGCGCAGTGTGTTTGGCGATCGGCTGTGCTGGCGCCTTTGGTTTTGCCATCTTGAGCCAGGAAACACTCTTGGCGCTCGCATTTGGGCGCCTGCAAAAAATCTTGTTCGGGTATCTTGTCCCACTCGATCAACTCAAATTCGACCATATCCTGGGTTTGCGCGCTGTTCAACACCACCTGCGAAAAACGGCAAACATTTACATATTCGCATTCGTTCAACAATGTTCCGACCAGCTCTTCTGCAAGTACACCAAGCATCTTTTCTGCAGCCGGATTGATGAGCGTGATGTGCCCTGTCTCATCGACTGCGATCAATCCATCGGCCACGCTGCGCAAAATGGCTTCGGTGCGCTGTTTTTCGGCTTGTAAGGCACGGTTTGTATGCAAAAGTTCTTTGCTGATGTTACGCTGGTTTCGTTCTTTTTGAAACAATTCGTGGATCACCAACTGTAGCTCGTGCGTGCGCTCCTTGATCGCTGTTTCCAGATCGGCTGCTTGGGCTCGGGCTTCCTGGTACAGACGCGCCGTCTCCCAGGTAATGTTGAATTGTGCGGTAAAGATCGAAATGGCCGAGATATCCGTCGGATTTAGAACTGGTGCTGTGACAAGGAACGCGCCTTCTATCCGATCCTGGATCACAAACGGCGTGAGCACCATATTGCCAATGCGCAAAAGATGCGCAATGCGCGCGGCAATGCGAGGATACGGTTTGGGCAGTAGTGATTGAATGAATTCAGGGCCGTCAGCAACAAAGATGGTATGGTGGGTATTCATCAATTCCTGGTAGTGGGTGACGCGTTCGACCGGAATAGCTATCTCAGAAATGGGTGTGCTAAGCAGTTTTTCAACAGCGGTCAATGCCGCTGGATCAAAGGACGTATCGGCAAGAGTGAGATGTCCTCCGTTTTGGTGTACAATGGCCAGTTTGAAGCCTAACTCGGACAGGTGCGTGGCTACTGTCTCAAAAATGTGTTCTGTCGACAGTACACGCTGAATATTGACTGCCGCGTCGCTCAGGGCCAGCAGTGTTTTTTCTGTCCGTTTGTGGGTAGTCACGTCACGCACGATGGCGATCCATCGGTCGCCTTTTTGTGCACCGTGAGTCAATCCGGATACGCCGATTTCCAGGTAAATCTCTTGTTCTGCGCGCTTGAATTGATGCAAGAACCAAGAAAAGCGTTGAGCCTCGGCATTCAGAGGCGTTGTACCTGCCGTTTTCCTTATAGGCAGCCCATTCTGTTCCAATTCTGTCAGCCAATCCCACAATCCGGGGAAAAAGTCTGTGCACTGGCGACCCACTACTTGCTCCAGGGGCAAGGTCAGCATTTCAGCCAATGCAGGATTGCCAAGTCTGATTCGGCCTCTGTCATCCAAAATCATGATCCCGTCCAGCAAACCGGTAATCACGCTTCCCAGGTAACGACGTGAATTCTCGATCTCGCGCAGCATCCGTTGTTGTTCAGTTATATCCTTGATGTAAAAGGTTATCGAGCGTGTTTCATCTGTATCTTGATTGAACCACAGCCAAGCATCCGCAAGCCGATCCTCGCCGTACATGGTTTTGAAAACCAGTTTGTCACAGTATTGCGAAACGGTTTTTTGGTACAAAAGCGGTCCTATGCACGTTCTTAGACGTGCTTCCGAGACAGGCCTGATCAGATCCCAGATTGTCATCTGGTGCAGCTGTGTCACAGAAAACATAAACAATCGTGCTGCTTGATGGTTTGCAAACGTGATCTGGCCATCTTGATCGACGATCAAGATGGCAGCCTGCGTGTGCTCAATAAGGTTATGGTATTGTTGTTCGGCAGCTTCGAGTTGCTGGCAGAGTTTTGCATACTCTAGAGTTAGGGCTAGTTGATCTGCAACGACGCATAGTATCAACTCATCGTCCTGATCGAATGCATACTCTCGTTCAGATGCGACATCCAGCACACCCAAGACGCGATTTCCGGCTTTGATCGCTATCGCCAGTTCGGAAACGACCTTATCCGAAACCATCTCGCCGTTGAAACGCGCTTCCTCGGCGACATGACCCACATTCAATAACGTGCCGTGTTCGGCTACCCAACCTGCGACACCTTGTCCGACCGGCAGACTCAAGTCGGCATCTGCGATCAATCGCTGTTCGCCGCTTGCCTCGCTCACAAAGATCAGATCTTGGCTCGTTGGATTCATCATAAAGAAATGAACGTACGCATGGCTCAGCCAGTCTCGAATCATTTGCGCAGTGTAACTCAAGATCTCGCTTGGATCCAGGATGGTCGTCATTTCGCGCGCCAATCGGGCAATCATCTGATGGCCAGCATCGCGGTGCTGGTGCATATTTTGGGAACCAGGATTTGCCATACAATACCCCAAGGAAAAAACCAGAGTGTCGTTGGTCTATTCATTATAGGTTGTCTCCAGTCACCTGTCAATTGACCCCACTGCTTATTCAACGGAGCACAACCTTGGATGAATCTGCTGCGTTGGGGGTCGAGGTGCGGTATTGGTCCAAAAGCTCCGGATTAAGACGATATCCTAACCCTGGTGCGTCGGAAAGACCCAAGTAACCGTCGGCGATCGGTTCTTGGGGCAGCAGCAGATTGGCACGCCAATCCACCTCTCCCCAGGCGTATTCGAGAATGAGCAAGTTGCTCATCGTGCTGGCCACATGTCCCGTTGCCACCGTCGCTACCGGGCCGGAGGGATTGTGTGGTGCAACCAAAAGCTGGCTCATTCGTGCCGCATTGGCAATGTTTTTCGCCTCCATTAAACCGCCGCAGTGCTTTACGTCAGGCATAATCACGTCAACCAGGTGGCGTGTGAGAAAGGGTCTAAAGCCTTGCAGGGCAAACACGCTCTCCGCTGATGCGGTCGGCATAGGCACGTGCGAAGAGACGCGGGCCAGTTCATCGTGATAAGCGTGAGGTACGGGCTCTTCGTACCACATCAGGTTGCAGCCCGCCAGCGCTTTTCCGACCGCAATGGCCTCTGACGGCTCCATCCTGCCGTGGCAGTCGACAGCCAGATCGATCTCGTCTCCGATAGCCACACGCACTGCCTGTACCCGTTCGACGCCGTGCAGCCAGGCAGCATTTGGACCGGTGCGCACGTGGTCGTGCCCGCGCAGCTCGTCAAACGGAGCCAGCTTGATCGCCGTGAATCCTTCCTGGACGGCCTGGCTTGCCGCCCGCGCAAAGCCTTCGGGCGAACGGTCCTGCACATGCCGGTTGATGTTGGCGTACAGCCGGATGCGCTCGCGGACCGTGCCACCGAAAAGCATATGGATCGGCACACCAAGATGCTGCCCCATAATATCCCACAGCGCCTGTTCGATGCCGCTCAGTGCGGTGTGCGCGATCCGCCCGCCGTCAAAGCGGGCCAGTTTTTGCCAGATCGCCTCAATCTGGAGCGGCGACGTGCCCACCAATTGTTGTTTCCAGGCAGCAACCGTGGCGATGAGTAAAGTGTCGTTACCGCTGTGGCTGGCTTCTCCCAGACCGGTGATTCCAGCGTCGGTGTGGACGCGTAAAAAGACCCAATCGCCTCGGCGGTTGACGTGTACGATGACGGGTTCGATATCGATGATGTTCATGATTGATTTGCTCCTCGAAAAGTGTTGCTGCATTATACCATTTCTCTCCATTCGCCACAAAGCCGCTTTGCCCGTAGGCGTATACCATAGTAAAATATCTCTTTTTCGCCTTTGGTAGAATTGTGATACAATAGTTGCCGCTAGATTTTGCCCCGCGGCCGATTTCAATTTCCAATCAATGAAAGGATGTGACCGTGAGACGTATTCAAGTAGACTTTGGCAAGACGCTTCGCGAGTGGGATGGTTTTGGCATCAACTATGTCGAAGCAGCGCAAACGCGCGATTACGCTGCCGACCCACAAGAATACGGCGGTTTTAGCACGCTGGCCGAGATCGAGCGGCAAGAGATCATCGATCTGATTTTTGGCGATGACGGCCTCAAGCCGGGCGTGGTCAAGATGTTTCTCGACTCGTTTCACCAGGACGAGCCGGGCGAGGGCTATGACTGGGATCCAAATGTGATTGATTTGAGCGCCTACGATCATGAGACCTCGACCAAGTGGATGCGCTACTTTGTGCGCGAGGGGCTGGCGCGCACGCGTGCGCGTGGCGACAATCTAAAGATCGTCGTCACCCTTTACGGCCCTCCGGCATGGACGACCATGCAGCGGATTGTGCGCGGTCGCGATCTCGATCCGGAACGCAAATACGAGGCAGCCAAGTATCTCATTTCCTGGGCCAAGTACCTGTGCGAGGTCGAGTCCTTTCCGGTGAAATACGTTGCCTTGCACAACGAAGGCGAAGACTGGATGCGCTGGCCCGAGGATGGCACCGAAGGCGGGCTAAACCACGATTACAATATGTATTGGCCTCCCGAGCAGGTAGTTGATTTCATCAAGTTTATGCGCCCCATGCTCGACGCGCAAGGTATGCAGGATGTGGGCATTGCACCGGGTGAGACCTCAAACTGGTATCGCTTTTACGAGTGGGGCTATGCCGAAGCCATTGCCGAGGATGAACAGGCGGTGAAAAACCTGGGCTTGATCACCTCACATGGGTTTTATGGCACCAATCCGCGCTGGTACGGCGACTGGCGCAGCGTTGGCATCGACACGATCCGGGCCAAAAAGCCGGGCCTGCACGCCTGGGTGACCAGCACGAGTTGGTCCAAGATGGATGTGTTTTTTGTTTGGGAGATGCACAACAACATCTATTCGGCCAAGGTCAACGCGATCATTCCCTGGGCGGCCGTGCAGTGGAGCGGCAAGTGGGTGGGTGGCGATCCAAACCCAGGCACAGCGTTCCGTGTCCCGGAAAAGGGTGGCAGCTATACCGTCGAGCTGGGCTATTATTTCTACAAACAGGTCTGCCGGGCCGGACAGCCGGGCATGGCTGTTGCCCGCGTCCTGTCAAACGATTCACAGATCAGCCTGATCGCCTTTGCCGGCAATGGCACTGACAATCCGGATGCCTTTGTGGTGATCAATGTCGACGAGAAAACACACACCTTGCCGATCCAGGTACTGGGCACCGGCGCACCGGCGTTTCAGGCCTTCCGTACCTCGCCGGATGAACGGTACGCGCCATTGGGGGAATTCAAAGTGCAGGATGGCTTTGTTAGCTATGAGGCGACGGCCGGATCGGTGACGACGTTTTACGCATTCTGACGTTCTAAAAAACTGAAAAAGGAGAAAAATGATGATAATTGATGCGGATACCCACATTGCGCCCACGGGCGGCGATTTTGCCCTGGAAAAACATCTGGCGCGGATGAAACGTGCTGGCATTGACAAGACCCTGGTTTGGCTCAAGCCCGACTATCAAGGGACCGAGATCGAAGGTCACAACAAGTACATTTATGATGCGGTCCAGAAATATCCGGACAAGCTGCTCGGTTTTGGTTGGGCCGATCCCACGATCAGCGTCGAACACGCCAAGAAAATGGTCCAGGTTTGCACCGAAGAATATGGTCTGTACGGGGTCAAGATGAACGGCGCGCAAAACAATTATACCATCGACGATCCCGAAATGGGCCTGCCGATAGCTGAAGCGATCGCCAAAACGGGGAAAATGATTGCCTTTCACATCGGCCCGGATGCCTACGAGCGCACGCATCCCTTCCGCGCGGCCAAGATCGCCAGGATGTATCCCGAGATGCCGGTGTTGATGGTCCACATGGGCATGACCGACGTGGTGATGAACAAGACCGTGGTCGAGATGGCGCTGGAATGCCCCAACATGATCTTGATCGGCAGTGCCACGACATACAAAGCCGTCTTGATGGCAATCAAGGCCCTCGGCGCCGAGCGTGTTTGTTTTGGCAGTGATGCACCTTTTCAGTGGCCGCACGTGATTCGGGCCATGTACGACGCCGCACTCGACGGAGAGGTGACGGAAGAGGAAAAAACATGGGTGATGGGCGGCAATATCGCCCGGTTGTTTGGACTGTAATATGCCGGATTCGGTAGATGGCGTCGTCCTGGCTGCCGGGTTGTCGACCCGCAGCAAGCGATACAAAATGGCGCTGCCACTGGGCGATAGGACGGTGATCGAACAAAGCATCGCCGGGATGGTCGATGTGGTGCGCCGGATTTATGTCGTCGTCGGCTGGAAAGCAGAGTGCGTCAAAGCGCTGCTGGCCGGTTACGACAAGGTGACCCCGGTTTACAACGCCCATTTTCGAGAGGGGATGTTTAGCTCGGTGCGAGCCGGTATGGCTTGTGTGCGTGCCGATCGTTTCTTTTTGCTCCCCGGAGATTGTGCTCTTGTCGGTGCTGCGGTGTATTCACAGATGCTGGCTGTATCTGGTTCGATCGTCATTCCTACGTACAAAGGGCGAAAGGGCCATCCGGTGTTGTTTGATCGCACTGTCGTTTCCGAAATTCTGGATATGCCAGGTGACGCCACGTTGCGCGACTATGTCAACGTCAAAGGCTATACCGCCATCGAAGTCGATGACGAGGGCATTTTACTTGATATCGATACGCCAGACGATTACGATGTGATGCGTGCCAGGGTGCGCCGCCGTGGTGGGGTCAAAACCCAGGAAAGGGAAGAGTAAGGGATGTGCTCAGAGTCAAATCAACCGTTTACGTATGGCGCTGTTTATTTCCGCAAGTCCAACCCGCCCAAGGCGGACTGGGAACGAGATTACCGCACAGCAGCTCAGGATGGGATGAACACCTTTCGCCACTGGTTTCTGTGGTCGGCGATCGAGATCGCGCCAAACCAGTTTGACTGGGCGGATTATGACCGGCAACTCGATCTGGCAGCCAAGAACGGGATCAAGACGATCATTGCCGAGATGATCACGGCTGCGCCAGAATGGGCCTTTCGCCAGTTTGCCCACGCGCGCCTTGAAACGCGCGATGGACACAAGCAGAACAGCGGTATGACCGGCAGTTGTGTGACTGGTGGCTTTCCCGGCCTGTGCCTCGACAATGAGGACTACCGAGCGCTGGCGGAACGCTTTTTGCGCGAATTGGTTTCCCGCTACAAAGACCATCCAGGGCTGGGCGGCTATGATATCTGGAACGAGAGTACGTCTTGGAGTGACGTGTGTTACTGTCCGGCAACGGCGGAGAAATTTCGTGCCTGGCTTGAGAAAAAGTACGGCGATTTGCGTACTTTGGGTGGGGCCTGGCACCGTCACAGCTTTGCCGAGTGGGAGGACGTGACGCCGCCGCGCCAGCGGGGACCGTATCCAGATACGCTCGATTGGCTGCAATTTCGCATTGACAATGCTTACCGTTTGATGCGCTGGCGCGCACAACTGATCCGCTCCATCGACGGCGAGCACCCTGTCACCGCGCACGGTGTGGTTGGCAGTCTGACCAGGATGGCTTCAAATGTGGCCGACGATTGGCGAGCGGCAGCAGAGGTGGAAAGTTATGGCTACACCTGGGGGTCTAGCCGTCACGGCGACGAGCCTTGGAAGCAGTTCCATGCCGTTGACCTGGTTCGGGCCAGCGCACAGGGCAAGCCTTTTTGGCACGCCGAAGCGTATGCCGGGCCGCTATGGATGCAATCCAACGTGCTTGGCAAGCCGCGCGACGAGGGGCGTATTGCCTCGCCAGAGGATATCCGCTACTGGGACCTGGTGAGCTGTATGCTGGGCGCGACCGGTATTCTGTATCTGCGTTGGCGCCCACTGCTGGATGGTCCACTGTTTGGCGCATTCGGGCCGTATGGGCTGGATGGTTCGCGCACACCCCGTTCCGAGATGGCGAGCCAGATCGCCCGGTGGGTCAACGCACCCCAGCAGGCCAGGCTGTGGCAGTCTCGCCCGATCAAGGGCGAGGTCGGGATTCTTTACGTGCCGGAGACGCAATTGTTCACCTATGCCCAGCAAGGCAACACCGACTATTATGCCCATTCGATGCAAGGTGCTTACCAGGGCTTTTTCGACTGCAATATCCAGGCCGATTGGGTGCACATCGATCGCCTGGCTGCGGGCGACTGTGGTTACGACCTGCTGTATTTGCCGTTCCCGGTTATGCTGACTCGGGAGACGGCAAACAAGTTGAAAGCGTGGGTGGAGGGTGGAGGCACCTTGATCGCAGAAGGCTGCCCCGGTTACTTTGGCGATCGTGGGCATGTGGGCACGATACAGCCCAACCTGGGTTTGGACGACCTGTTTGGCGTGCGCGAGCGCACGGTCGAGTTTACACCCGACCTGCTGAGCGACCTCGCATTTAACTTGAGCGGCATACCGGTGTGGGGCGGGTTGTTCTTGCAGACCTACGAACCGACGGCGGGCATACCGGTTGGGTGGTATAAGGATGGGCAAATCGCTGCTGTGGACCACTCTTTTGGACGGGGTAAAACGCGCCTGATCGGTACGATGGTCGGCGCGGGATATGCGGCGCATCCGGGCAATCGCAGTGATAGATTTTATGCCGATTTGCTCCGTTTTGCCGGGCAATCGCAGCACGTTGCGTGTAGTGATCCTCAAGTCAAGGCACGTTTGCACGACGGCGCGGGGGGCGTCTATTTATGGGTGGCGAACCCGACGCGCCAATCGCGTTTTGTCCGCCTGGAATTCGGGAAAAACTGGGGACCGTTTTCTTCTATCCGCACGTTATGGGGAGAAACTCGCACGCAGCCGCCGGTCAATGTGGGTGGAAAAACCATTACCCTTGTTGCCGGTGCGCGGAACATCGCCGTTTTGGAACTGCTTTGAGAGTTGACAAGCCAACCATGTTCTTGTGCAGATGAGGTGCAAGTATGGTCAAACCGCACGTGCCAGCCCAAATAGGATTCATCGGTTTTGGTCAGGTTGCATCGACGTTTTCGCGCGCCTTGATCGCACATAGCGCGCGCATTTTTGCCTATGACAGTTTGCTCGAACAAGATGGCGGGCGAGAACTGCTGCAAGAACGAGCAGAGGGCCTCGACATTTGCTTTTGTGCCTTGCCGGATATGCTCAAGTGCGTAGATGTCGTGCTGTGTACGGCGTCTACGCATGTCGCTGTCGAGATCGCGGAGCAGTGTGTGCCTTTGTTCAGGTCCGGTCAGATCTACCTTGACTTAAATTCGACATCGCCGGCGGTCAAAGTGGCGATCGATCGCATTGTTGGCCGGTCGCCGGCTGACTTTGTTGAAGGAGCGATCCTTGGCGCGGTAGGCACGGGTGGGGCGAGAGTGCGTATCCTGGTCTGTGGCGGGCGCGGGCAAGAGATAGCGGGTTGGCTAAACCAATTTGGGTTGAACCTTTTCTTTTATGGCAATGAGATCGGCCGCGCATCAACGTTCAAGATGCTGCGCAGCATCTTTTCCAAAGGTCTTGAGGCGTTGTTGATCGAATTCCTGGTTGCCGCAAAACGGGCCGGGCTTGAGAACGACCTGTGGGATGAGGTTGTTGGGCTGATGCACCACCATCCGTTCGAGGAGTCGGCGGCCAACTGGGTGCGAACCCATAGCACCGCTTATGAGCGGCGCTACCACGAAATGGTGCAGGTTACCCGGACGGTGCGCGAAATGGGGATAGAACCAATCATGACGGCTGCCACCGAGGCCTTTTTCGAACGCTCGCTTTCGCTTGGGCTGCGTGATGCCTTTGAGGGTAAACCTGGCGAAATGGATCGGGTTATTGCAGTCTTGGAGCAATACCTGGGCGACTCTGGTTGACTGTGCGCCGGGCCCAGGTGCGCTATGGCTTTTGCTTCACCGGCAGCACAAAAGAGAACGTGGACCCATGTCCAACAACGGATTCGGCCCAGATCGTGCCCCCATAATGGCCGATAATTTCTTTACAGATCGCCAATCCCAACCCCGTGCCTCTCGGTTTGTCGGTCAGCACGTTGCTGCTTAGCTGTTGAAATCGTGAGAACAGGCGCGGCAGATCTTTTTCGGCGATGCCAGGACCCGTGTCGCTGACCGTGACCAGCAGCAGCCGCATTGTTGGGTCGGGGGGATGCCAATCCCCAACCGCCGGATATGCTCTGTCCCCAGTACCGGGAGACAGCATACGAGCCGCTATGGTTACCCGGCCCTGTTCGGTGAATTTGATGGCGTTGGAAACCAAATTGGATAACACTTGCTGGATACGATCCGGATCCGCGACAAAAGGAGGGAGGTTGGCCTCGACTTGGTTGGATAGGGCCAATCCTTTTTCTTTTGCCCGTTCATGCCAGATCTGCATGGAATGCTGCACAAGGTTTTGGATTGAGAGAGAGCGGTCCCGCCATGCCAGCTTGCTATCTTGCATATCGGCGATGTCTAATATGTCATCGATCAGGCGGGTCAGCCGAGTTCCTTCGGAGACGATAATGCCCAAGTTCTGATTGATGCGCTGCACGGTTTTTTGCGTGCGATCGTCGTCTGGCAGCACGGACAAGATGGTGCGCTCCCACGCGCGGCTGACCAACCTGGAAAAACCGAGCACCGAAGTCAGCGGCGTGCGCAGTTCGTGAGAAATGGAGGAAATAAACTCGGATTTCACACGATCGACTTCAACTTGATGAGTGACGTCGCGCAGTACCGTGATCACGTTGGATCGATCGGGCAGGGCAAATGCCGAGGCGTACAGCACCAATTCGTTCAGTTCGAACGTATCGCTGATCACCTTTCCTGGTGTTTGAGCCGACCGGGCGACAAGTTCGACAAGGGCGGGGCAGTTTACGGTCCAGTTGAGAGGCTGTCCGACCAGGATGTCGGTCTCGCTGTGCACCATATGTTCAAAGGCAGCGTTGGTCAGCAACACCCGCTTGTCTACATCGGTCACCAACAGCCCGTCGGCCATGTTTTGCAGAATGATGGTCAGCCGGTTGCGTTCTCCTTCAAGATCCTGGGTGCGATGTCTGACCTGTTCGGCCAGCCATTGGCTTTGTGCCTCCAATTGGCTGACCAGGTGTGCATTTTGCACAGATACGGCAACCTGGCGGCCCAATGTGTTCAGAACCCGAACTTGTTCGCCTGAAAAGGGGCGTTTCGACGAACGGGGTTCCAGGCCCCACAAGCCCACCAGTTGATCGCCGGCCACGAGCGGCAGCACCAACTCGATGCGGTTAGAGGCGGCCGTGTCTGGCACCCCAGATACGGTGCCAGATGAAAGAGCGTTCTCAAATGCCATTTTAGGAAACCAAGAAGGCAAGGTTGAGCGAAAAACCGGCTGTGCACCATGCTCGCGCCATGCATCCCAAACCTCTTGCAGGGACGACAGACGTGTCTTGCCTGCTTCTGTATCGAGCAGAAATTTGCCTTGGCCCGGTATTTGCAGATACCCACGACGCGATTCGAGTTTTTCAGGGATGGTCTGCGTGAGCAACGTTTCGATCTCTGCCACGCGTATCGTCCTGGCCAATCGCTCGCTCATTTCGGCCAGCAGTTTGTTTGGAGGTACGCGACCGCGATTAAAGAGCTGGAACACGAGTTGTGTGACCCGGCTGCGTAAAGCCCAAAACGCTGTCGTTACGACAAACGTTGAGATGAAAACAACGATGGTGTTGTGTGATTGTCCCGTCATCTGCAAGACAGCCTGATTGAGCAGTGCGACCAGGACGATGTAAACGATAGCCAACAGTATGGTAAAGAGCGTGTATAACACGCTATGTCGAATCACTGTATCGATATAGAACAGGCGGTAGCGGGCAATAGAGATGGCGATGGATACCGGCAAGGCGATAACAAAAAAAGATGTTACCTCAACCATCAACAAGCCGCGCCCCGCAAGTACTTCCGGTAGCGCTGTGAACAGGATATAGGGCAGTAGGCCGACAATGCAGCCCCAGGCTATCCACCGGATCTGGCTGCGCGCGGTGGTGTTCCGGACGGTGATATAGGTATGAATAACGCTGGCGATGCCCAAGATAAGCATTACCAACCCGAGCAAGGAAATCGATTGCCAGGCCAACGTCAGCGCCCTCGATGGCGTTTCGCCAAAAATCAACCCAATCAGCACGGATATGAACGGCGGGAGAATATAAAGCAGCCGCAGCCACTTTTCTTTTCCTCGCAGGCGTGGTTTGGTGACTGGAAAGACCAGGAACAATTGTAGAAAGCCACTGAACAACATGCTCCGGCTGAGGAATTTAAGTGCATTTTCGACAACAAACAGTGCAGGCGTAACCAAGATGGCAACCTGAACGTGAAGCGATAGGGTGAACAACAGGCAAATGCCGATCAGAAAGAGGATACGTGCGGCCGTATTGTTGGGCTGGGCGAGCATCACATAGCCGCCAATCACCAGTGCAAGCAGGATTAGGGCATAGACGCCGGTACGCAGTAACGAGACGCGCGCCAGTGAGAAAGGCATCAAGGTCACCGGAAGGTCTATCATCTGTCCGTTACGGCGCAGGCGATAGGTGACGGTCTGCCCGATGCGCCAATAGCTTGTGCCACGGCCGCTCAAGGCCGCCTGGCTCCATTCCCAGATTGTGCGTCCGTCGATCGCCAGGATCTGATCTCCAGTTTGCAGGCCGCCGGGTACCGGAACGACGACGTTGGCTATGCTGATCCCTGAGGGTGACGACTCGGTCCATAGTGTGCCGTCGGTAGGAAGGCGTGTCTGGATCCAAAGCGAAAAACCCACGTAGGCCAGTCCGATGCAGGAAACAATCAACAACGTCACACTCATCCAAGATCGTGTGAGGTTGCGCCACACTTTGCGTAAATTAAGTGACATCGTGCATGTCCCAATATCCCGAGTTTAGCTGAGCGTGTTCGTTACTCTTTTTGATGCACGTCTTTTGTTGCCAGAACGATGACCACTGCGTCGCGGGTTTCTGTTTCGTATTTTAGTGCCTTGAGAACCTCATGATCGTTCATCTGGGAAATCATGTCGTCGAGAATGATCAGATCTGGTTTTTCTTGGCGCGCCTTTTCCAGTCCATCGTGTCCGTTATAAGCTTCAACGACGATGTATCCTCGTTCCTGCAAAACCTGGGTCACCGTTTCGATGACAGACATATCCTGGTCTATAACCAGCACTTTTTTGTTTCCTTTGCCTTGTTCAGCACGTGCCAACAGAGTGGCGATGGTCTGGAGCAAACTCTGAACATCCAGTGGTTTGGTCAGATATTCGTTTGCGCCCAGACGCAAGCCTTTTTTCTTGTCTTCGAGGATTGACAAGACGAGAACGGGAATGTCGGCTGTTGCCGGGTCGGCTTTGAGCACGCTGATCACGTCAAAGCCATTGATATCAGGCATCATGACATCCAATGTGATCAGATCCGGTCGTTCTGAGCCAGCGGCGCGTGCTTTGCTCAGCGCTTCGGTGCCGTTAGCTGCTTCAATCACCTGGTATCCAGCTTCCGTCAGCTCTTGACGCAACAGCTTCCTGATATTCTTTTCGTCGTCTACGACAAGAATGCGTTGACCCTTGCTCTCAAAAGGCAGGGTTTCGATAACACGGCGGCGGATCTCACCCAGCACAGGGGGGTTGGGCTTTTCGATTGTTTGTGCTGGCAGTGCAAAGGTGAACGTACTTCCCACCCCAGGTGTGCTCTCGACCCAGATATGCCCGCCATGATGTTCGACAATTTCTTTACAGATGGACAGCCCCAACCCGGTGCCCTTGGGACGTTCGGTGAGTATGTCGCCCACCTGCTTGAATTTTTCAAAAACTTGGGATAAATCCTTTTCGGCAATGCCAATCCCAGTATCCTGGACGCTAACAGCCAGCCATACATCGGAAGACGAGTGGTCCCCGGCAGGTCGGAGGCTGAATCGATCGAAAGCATCGTAGGCGGTCTCTGCAGGTTGAATGGTTGCACAAAGGCTCTTGATGCATATCTCGCCCCGATCGGTGAATTTGATAGCGTTGGACAGCAGATTGGTCATCACCTGGATCAGGCGGTCTTGATCAGCATAGACTAACGGCACATCCGGCGCTGTTTTGACCTTGACTTGCAACCCTTTTGCATCGGCCAGCGATGCAGTGGCTGAGACGGCCTCGTGAATGATCTCGCTGATATGAATGTCAGCCATGTGCCACTCGAGCTTGCCCGCTTCCATCTTGGCAATGTCCAGCACATCGTTGATCAACCTCGTCAGGCGTTCGCCTTCGCTGACAATGATATCCAGGTTGTCGCCGATACGCCGTATCGCACGTTGTCCACGTCGATCGTCGGCTGCGATCTTGTCAGTGATGTCTTTGTCGAATGCCCGCTGGATCAGTTTGGTAAAACCCAGCACAGAGGTCAATGGTGTGCGCAGTTCGTGGGAAACGGTTGAGATCAGATCGGTCTTCATCTGATCAACTGCGCGTTCATAGGTGACATCACGCAGCACCGTGACGACGCTGGTCGCCGAAGCAGGTGCGGTGCTTTGTATGCTTGCTGCCTCACCATCTCGAATCGCTGCCGACGTAGCCAAGAGAGTGCGTTTATCGGCCGGGTGAATGTCAGCGACAAAGGTGGAGGATGGCTCGTTCAGAGCTTGGGCGATCAGGTTTTGCAGCTCACCTTGGCTCCTCGTCAGTTGTGGCGCGTCTACGGCCAAAGAGGATCCAAGTGTATGGCCGACCAGTGCGATGTCTGGCAGGCCAAACATCTCTTTGAAAGCCGGGTTGACCAACAGAATGGTGTTATCTGGAGCGGTGACGATCAACCCGTCGGCGATGTTTTTCAAGATAGCGTCCAGTCTTTGCTTTTCTTTGGTCAGGTTTTGCGCCATATGGGACAGCTTTTCAGCTTGCTCTTGCACGCTCTGAAACAGACGCGCGTTATCGATAACGATGGCTGCCTGATTTGCCAGGGCGATGATCATTTCCAGATCGTGTGTATCAAAAGCGTTATATCGTGTACTCTCTACATTGAGAACGCCGCAGACGCGCCGACCGATGACCAAGGGGACATATACACCCGAACGGATGCCCTCTGCGCCGGCGATGTACCTTGGATCGGTTGTCACATCTGCGACCAAAAGTGGCTCGCCACTGGCAGCAACGTAACCGGTGATCCCTTCCTGGCCGATCTTGAGACGTCCCTGTTTCAAAAAACCATCTGACAGGCCGGCTTGGGTAGCCAGGTACACTTGATTGGTTTCCTCGTCGACCAGGAAAAAGGCTACGGCTTGGTATCCCAACGAGTTAACCAAGCTGCTTACGACTTGGTGCAAGACTTGATCAAGGCTGAGCAACGAACTGATGTGCTGCGATACTTCTTGCAACGTTAAAAGCTCGCGCTGGCGGGAGGCCAGATCGCGATTAACTATCTCGATCTCTTTTGTACGCTCTTTGACCGCGTGTTCCAGCCGCTGGTTGAGGTTGTTTAATTGCTGAACGGCCAGTTCCTTTTCGTGTATGGTCTCTTGTAGGTCGCGAGCCATTTGGTTGAATGTGGTTGCCAGTTGGCCGATCTCGTCTTTGTGGCTGTTGGGGATTTGGTGATCCAATTTGCCTTGACTAAAAAGACGGGCTCCTTCGGCGATACGGTTCAGCGGTCGGATTGTGATTGTTGCCATCAGGATGGCGACCAACACAGAGGTGACGAGCAGGACAATAAAGGTGATTTGCATATAGAATCGGGTGAGGCGAGTAATGTCTGCGATTTCGGTTTCTGTAACGTGAATTGGCCGGTAGAATTCGTCAATATAGGTTGTAGCCGCTACTCGCAGCGGTGTGTTGCCCACCGGCACGCAGCTCATATACTTGTCACGGATCGTGCCGTCTGCATCTTGCCACGCATAGTAGCCCGATGACTCGGTTCCGTCCAGGCTGGTCTCAAAGATGGTCCAGAAATCGGGAAGGGAATCTGCCAGATCGTGCATATCCGAGCCGACAAGATCCGCGTTGATGTGCAAGTGCGTGATGCCTTTGTCATCATATACAGCGGTGTAGCCTGTCTCGCCCACTGGTTGAACGGCGATCTTGGACAGTGTTTCATCTGCTTTTGATGTCTCAACTGACGCGGACAAGAGAGAGGATAACGATTCTGGATGTGCCTGCAGGTAAAGCTCAATTTGGCGGGCCACACCAAGCGCTTGTTGGCGAATGGAAGCCTCACCCAGCTCTTTGAGTGTCTCGGTGCTTTCATCCATCGCCAGCGATCCGATCTGATCCATCGCGCGTCGTCCAATGTAACTCATTAGTGCGAGAGGGATGATAGAGACGATCAAAAATGAGAGGATCAATCTGGTTGTGATCTTCATCGAGCTCTCCGAACCACATGGCAGGTTTGGCGCAAAGGGCGCTACTCGGTCCTTTCCCCCATATTCAGTTTACCAAAGTTGGACAAATATGGCAACTTGAAGAAAGAGAGAGTCAGCACCCATGCTGGCTCCCTCTTGGTTGTCGTTCCAGCAATGGCAAACGCTAGAACATTTTTTTCTGGCTTTTGTACATATCGCTGGTCAGCCCTTCCTTGATTGCGATATCTTTGCCCTCTGCTGCCCAGAGGAATCCACGGCGCATCAACTCTAGCGCTTCCGGAATGTCAAAGATATCGGCGTGGTGACCTAGTGAGTTATAGAATACTCGGCCGACTGCCCAACGCTTGGTCCACACGACGGGCACATCCACTGCGCGGTTTGCAGAATGGTACCAGGTAACCGTAGGAAAGCGGGTTGTGGCCAGCACTTCGACGGCCGGGTCGACGTGCAGGTAGTATTGTTCGCTTTTGACGCCAAAATCCTTTATGCCCGCGACAATGGGACTGGAACTCTGTCGGATGTTAACCTC
>JAFGJF010000365.1 GCA_016929205.1 Anaerolineae bacterium | reverse complement strand
TGCGCGTGCTCGACTTTAGCCTCAACCTGCTGCGCGGCTTTGGCTTTGAGGAATTTCGCTTTGACCTGAGCGTGCGCGATCCCAACAACCTGGCCAAATACGCCGGCGAGGACGAAATGTGGGTCCAGGCCGAAGCGTCGCTGGCCAAGGCCTTGGAGGCGCGCGATTTACCTTACAAGCGTATGGAAGGCGAGGCCGTCTTTTATGGTCCCAAGATCGACATCCACATCAAGGATGCCCTGGAACGCACGTGGCAGTGCACGACGATCCAATTTGACTTTAACTTGCCGAGCCGTTTCAATATGTCATACGTCGGTCCGGATGGCCGAGAGCATCGCCCGTATATGGTACATCGCGCGTTGCTGGGCAGCGTCGAACGTTTCTACGCTCTGCTGATCGAGCACTATGCCGGTGCATTCCCGGTATGGTTGATGCCGGTGCAGGCCGTCGTCATTCCCATCGCCGACCGGCACAACGACTATGCACAGCAGGTGCTGGCCGAGCTCCAGCAGGCCGGCATCCGCGCAGAGGTCGACCTGCTGGCCGACCGGATGAATGCCAAGATTCGCAAGGCGCAGACGCAAAAAATCCCCTACATGCTCGTCATTGGCGACAGGGAAATGGAAACGAAACAGATCAATCTACGCTTGCGAGACGGTTCCAAACCAGGCTCGATGGACGTCGCTGACCTCATCGTGATGATCGAGCAGGCAGTGGCCGAGAAAAGCGTCCTATAAGTACCATCATCAGGCGCGGTCCGCATGGGCCGCGCCTTTTCGTCGGTCACATACGCCAGATCATTCCTCTCCTCCCTACACAGGTGTAAGCTTGGCCAGCAATCTTGGCGATGTTTTATGATACGGATCGCCCGGCTGAAGCCTTCACTCCCGAAACTTGCCCCCAAACTGCAAGTCGACCCCCTCCCTGGTGAGATTGACAAATGCCTACTTGTGTGTATAATGACTATCGAGAAGGGTAGCGACGATAGACGTAAAGCGAAGGAGAGAATGACGTTCAAACATGGATACTGTAGACGAGATAAAAGCACGACTTGACATCGTCGACACGGTCGCCGCCTATATTCAGCTTGAAAAAGCAGGCCGGAATTACAAAGCCATCTGCCCGTTTCACTCTGAAAAAACGCCTTCGCTGATCATCTTTCCCGAAACGCAAACCTGGCACTGTTTCGGCGCGTGTGGAACCGGCGGCGACGTTTTTTCTTTCGTTATGAAGTACGAGAATCTCGATTTCGGGGAGGCGCTCAGATCGCTCGCTGAAAAAGCCGGCGTTACGCTTGAAGCGCCGCGCCAACAGGACGGCCAGCAGCAAAGGCAGATTGAAAAGCTGTTCGACATTCATACCGTCGCAGCAGCTTATTTTCACAACGTCCTGAACCGTTTGGAGCAAGGCCAGCCGGGGCGGGACTATGCCACTCAGCGTGGCTTGAGTCAAGAGACCATTCAGCGCTTTCAGCTCGGGTTTGCGCCAAATGCGTGGCAAGGGTTAAGCGACCATCTCTTGTCACGTGGGTACCAGCGCCAGGACCTGCTCGATGCCGGGCTGATCTCTGTTCGCGAAGACGGTGGCTATTACGATCGTTTTCGAGGGCGGTTCATCATTCCGATTCGCGATGTGCGGGGGCGCGTCATTGCTTTTGGCGGGCGCATCCTCAACCAACCCGAAGGAGATCACCAGCAGGCCAAGTATCTCAACTCGCCACAAACGGCATTGTTTAACAAAAGTCACGTCTTGTTCGGCATCGACGTTGCCAAAGGTGCGATCCGGGCCAAGGGTCTCGTCGTCATTGTTGAAGGCTATATGGATGTGCTGCAAGCACACCAGGCCGGCATCGGCAACGTCGTAGCCTCGATGGGCACCGCCTTGACCGGGCATCAGCTTGAATTGTTGAAACGAATGACAAAAAAGTACGTCCTGGCGCTCGATCCGGACGCCGCTGGCGATCGTGGCACGTTACGTGGGCTCGCTGTCGCCCGGCAAACGCTCGACAAGGCGGTTCCGATCGTCACTTCCCGAGGGTGGATCCGTTATGAAAGCCGCCTGGATGCCGATATTCGTATCATGACCCTGCCGGCAGGCAAGGATCCCGACGATCTGATTCGCGAAACGCCCGAGTTGTGGGACGCGCTTGTCGGTTCGGCCGTCCCTATCGTCGACTATTATTTCGAGATCACCACCGCCGATCTAGATGTAAATTCGGCAAAGGGCAAATCCGAGGCCGTGCGCCGCCTCGTTCCCATCTTGGCCGAAATCTCGGATCAGGTCGAACAAACACATTATATCCAAAAACTGGCGCGCATGGTTCGTATGGACGAGCCATCCATTCGTCGCCAACTGGGTGTGCAGAGCCAATTGCGAGCCAAAAAGCCCACGGCTGGCCAGCAGACACTCGAACAACCATCGGTCGCTCGTTTCGAACTCGAAGAGCGCTGCCTGGCGACGTTGTTTCGCCGGCCCGAATGGTTGAGCAAGGCCAACGAGATCCTGGGCAATTTGTCGTTGACGCCTTTGCGGGAAGATGACTTTGCGCGCACCGAAAACCGGGCTCTCTTTGGGGCCTGGCAGTCGATAGAAAACGGCACGAGCTGGCAGGAATGGATTGCCGGCCTGGATCAAACGCTGCAAATCTGGCTCGACTTCCTGCTCGATAACGGGCCAGATATCGATGAATTGAGCGGCGAAAACGCGGAACGAGACTTTGAACGCAACATCCTGCGCTTGCGCCGCAAAAACCTGGATCGGGTCATCCAAAACCTCCAGGTTTTACAGGCCGAATCATTGGAACAGGGAGATGCTCGCGCCGTCGAATACCAACACACGATGCTTGTCTTGCTTCACACCAACCGTTTTGGTCTCGATCGGGCATTGAGAGAAAATACAGCTCTGGGAAAGCGTCAAAAAAGGGAACAGGTTGCATCAACGCGTATGGATGCAGCCGGAGTGGCATAATGTACACCGAGCCCGTCGATCAGCCAGACAACCAAATACTGTTGCAGCTCCAACAGATTCCTGAGGTTCGATCGCTGATCACCAAGGGAAACGAGCAAAAGCAGCTTGCCTATGCTGATATCCTCGCTGTCTTGCCCGAAGAGGACTTTGACGAAAAGCAGGTGGATACACTGTACAGGCATTTGGTTTCGCTTGGCATCTCGATCCTGACCGACGAAGATCAGGAGGGAGAACCCCAAGAGGATGACCTGGCAACCATTGAGACCGAGATTGAAATCGATGAAGAGGAAAAAGAATCGCCCATCGAAATCCCGACTGTTGAACTGACGGGCGACCCGGTACATATGTACTTGCGCGAAATCGGTCGCGTTCCGCTGCTCAAACCGGTCGAAGAAATGTGGCTGACCATGCGCGTCAGCGCCGCGCAGTACGTGGTCACGCTCCTTGAAAAACCTACCGCCCAGAAAAAGGTCGTTCGCAAATGGCGAGATCAACTGGAACGGTTCAAGATCGAGCCACATACCCTTCCTTCACAAATCGTTCCGCCTCAGGAACTCGACTATGCGGTGATGATTGGCGTCCTGTTAGAACAACTGAGCACCGAGTGGTCCTTGCTGTCTCGGGTGTGTGAACGAATGGGCGAAACCACCTCTTCGCTGCTATCCGTCGTTGCACCCGACATCGTTGCTAACGCATATGACGTTTTTCTGGAAAACTGGCACGAGTTGGCCCAAGAATGCATCAGGCTGGACATTCCTATGCCCGAACTGCTGCCCATTCTGAACGATGCCGCGGTCCTTGAACAGGGCATCGAGCGAACGCATTACCTCACCCAATACGTCAACACCGAGATTGCAGGCGATGGCGAAGAATACTATGAAAAGCGCAAAAAACTGCGCGGCCGCCTCTTTACCTTGTATCGCACGATCTATATGCTGTCGCCTCCGGCGTTGCAGCGTTTGCAGGATGACTATGCCCAAACCCAAAAGCTGGCCTCGCCCCAGACCTTTATCACCCAGATGGCCAGCATTGACGAGGTGGTGGGGCACATCCAGGACGTCTTTGATTACGCCTACGACGCGCGCCAGGCACTGATCCGGGCCAATCTGCGCCTGGTGGTCAGCGTGGCCAAGCGTTACATGGGACGCGGCATCTCGTTCCTGGATCTGATCCAGGAAGGCAACATCGGTCTGTTGCGGGCTGTCGAAAAGTTTGATTACACCAAGGGCTTTCGCTTCAGCACCTATGCCACTTGGTGGATCCGGCAGGCCATCAGCCGCGCCATCGCCGATCAGGCGCGTACGATCCGCATCCCCGTGCACATGGTTGAGACCATCAACCGCCTGATGCGCACCCAGCGTCGTATGACCCAGGACCTGGGAAGGGATCCGACGTCGGAAGAGATTGCTATCGAGATGGGTATGGTCAGCAAACAAGATGTCGAGGCTTATAAATTGAGCCAGGAAAACGACCATCCCCTGTCGCCCATGATCAAGCGTCATCTCAAACGAGCGGCAAGCAAAGTGCGGCGCATTATCCGCATCTCACAAGAGCCGGTGTCGATCGACATGCCGGTCGGCACAGAAGATAACAGCTCGTTGGGCGATTTTCTCGAAGACGAGTCCATTCCTCGCCCCTCAGAGGCCGCCTCAGATGAACTGCTGCGCGAACACATTCACGGCGTGCTCGATCAACTCGGCCGGCGAGAGAGAGAGGTCCTCGAGTTGCGTTTTGGCCTTCAAGATGGTCAGAGCCACACCCTCGAAGAAGTGGGGCAGGCCTTTGGCGTAACCCGCGAGCGGATCCGCCAGATTGAAGCCAAAGCATTGCGCAAACTGCGACACCCCGTGCGCAGTCGCAAGCTGCGCGACTATCTGAGCGAGTAACCGAGCTCCCTGAATCGCAGTCGTTTGACAATTCCGGGCGCGTGTGCTAAGATAGCCGCCAACCTGCAAGGAGAGGGACAATGAGATTCCGGTACGCTGTGAAACAACAAAGCGGCGCGACCCCAGGCACATACCAGGTGTTTGAGTTGCATCACCATACCTTGCGGGTGAGGCGAGCCTGACTGCCTTTTAGCGCACACGGCTTTAGCCCGATCAAGACCGTCTCACCCAGGCTGGTTTCGGAAACGAACCAGCCTTTTTCTTTGAATATCGGATCGAGACAGTTCTAGTTGCAGAATTGGAGCAGACCCATGAATCAGGTTATCACCATTTACAACGTCCCTACCGCACAAAAGACCATCCTGCGGCGCAGCGCTTGGGATGAGGTAGAAATCACGCCCGGGCTGCAGGCAAGCATCGAAAACGTGTTTGGAGAGCCGTTGACACCTGACCAGGCTGTTCAACTGATCCTCCAAGATGTACGCACCAAAGGGGATGCCGCGCTGTTCGAATACAACAACCGCATAGAAGGCGTCGCGGTCGACGATCTCGTCGTGTCGCAGGGAGAAATCGAGACAGCATGGCAGAACACACCTCGAGACCTCCAGGAGGCGCTATGCCTTGCGGCCGATCGCATCCGTGTTTTTCACGAAAAACAGGCCAAACAGTCGTGGATCGAATGGGATGATAGTGGCGGCGCGCTGGGGCAGATCATCCGCCCCTTGCAGCGCGTGGGGATCTATGCCCCTGGAGGGCGTGCGCCGTACCCATCCTCGCTCTTGATGGCTGCCATCCCTGCCCGTGTCGCCGGAGTGGAAACCGTGATCGTTGCCAGCCCGCCAAAAGCCAATGGTCGCATCAGCGATGTCATCCTGGCTGCCGCCAGGATCGCCGGGGTGAACGCCGTCTACAAGGTTGGTGGCGCGCAGGCCATCGGGGCCATGGCTTACGGCACCGACAGCGTGCCCCGTGTGGACAAAATCCTCGGTCCCGGTAGCCTGTTTGTGATGCTGGCCAAGCGGCGTGTTTTTGGCCAGGTGGGCATCGATGGACTGCCCGGTCCCACCGAAACGATGCTCATCGCCGATGAGAGCGCCGATCCGGCGTTGGTTGCGGCTGACTTGTTGGCCCAGGCCGAGCACGACGTGCTTGCCTCGCCAATCTGTCTGACCCCATCGCCCGATCTGGCTGGCCGCGTACAAATCCAGATCGCGCAGCAGATTGAAAACCTGGACAGGGCGGAGACGATTGTCCAGGCCTTCAAAGGACAGGGTGGCATTGTCGTCACCCGCGACCTGGCACAGGCGATGGAGCTGGCAAACGAGTACGCGCCGGAACACCTCTGCCTCTTGGTTCGCGATCCCTGGAACTGGGTAGGGCAGGTGCGCAACGCGGGCGGCGTCTTTGTCGGCGAAATGTCCTCCGAGGCCCTGGGCGATTACGTCGTCGGGCCCACACACATCATGCCCACCGGTGGCACGGCGCGCTTTACCTCTCCTTGCAACGTTTGGGATTTTATCAAAATCACCAGCGTCTTTGCCCCGGTCGAGTCGACCACCCGGCACATTGCGCCGGCGGCGATCGCCATCGCCAAAGCCGAAGGACTGACCGCGCACGCGGCGGCGATCGAGATCAGGCAAAAACGCCAAGCCGCCACTGATTGAAAGCACGGCCTGCCTGGTTCTTTTACAGAACCAGGTACATGGTCCTGATACTGAGCGCTGTGATCAAGACGCCTACGATCATCATCAGCGCCCGCGCCGGCAGCCTCTTGCAGACAACAGCGGCTGCCGGTGCCGCGATGATGCCGCCAATCACCAGGCCGAGGACGACTTGCCAGTCGATGCCCCCCAGCGTCACCACAAAAACAATCACCTGGACGAGTGTAACAAAAAACTCGGCCAAATTTACCGAGCCAATCACCAGCCGGGGATCGTGCCCTCGTACCATAATCGTGCTGGTCACAATTGGCCCCCAGCCCCCGCCGCCCACAGCATCAAAAAAACCACCGACGACGGCCAAAAATCCCAGGAAACGCGTCTCCCCCTTTTTTTCCTGCACCTTGCGGAAAAAGACCTTGTAGATGATCACCAACCCCATCAGCAAAAGGTAGGCCGACACACAAGGCCTGATCAGTCTGTCCGGCACGGATGAGAGAACCAGAACGCCGGCAACGCCGCCGATCGCCCCCGGAATGGCGAGCTTTTTGAACAGCTTGATGTCGACGTTGCCCAGCTTGAGATGCGCGAGTCCGGAAACCAGCGTCGTAAACACCTGGGCGACGTGAACGCTCATGCTGGCGATGGTCAGAGGCGTGCCCAGGCCGAGCAAAAAGGTGGTCGAACTGACGCCATAAGCCATGCCCAATGCCCCATCGATCAACTGGGCGATAAACCCAACCACGATAAACATCACAATGTTCGTTGATAATAACATAATTCACCTCTTCAGATCAGGATCGTCTTTGTCGGCCGGCGGCCTGGGATGATGCTTCACTTATAAAATAGCCACATCTAATTGACACATCAATGATAAATCAATTATATTGTACTGGATAAATGCGTAAAAGTCAATTGGAAAGTACGCTCGACAATTCTGATAAAAGACAGTACAATGGGCGTGCAGGTCTTGGAAGCGAACTTTTTTGCATCCAAACTCGTATTAGTTGAGGATGTCTGGCCGTCTCGTGGCACACTCGATTTATACTGGTCGTACGTACAGTTTACAACTCGGCTATCCCGGTATAAAATAAGAACAATTGTGGCGAATTCGTATGGAGATAGATATGGACGAACCGGTCATTTGCATTGAAAACGTGCACAAATCTTTTCTTATGGGTAGGGAGGCTGTGCAAGCCTTGCGCGGCATCGATCTGTCTATCTACACCGGCGAGATGGTCTGCCTGATGGGACCGAGCGGGTCCGGCAAAACCACCCTGCTCAACATCCTTGGCGGGTTGGAAGAGCCCAGCCGGGGGCATGTGATCGTCGACGGGCAGAACGTGGTCGCCATGTCGGAAGACCAATTGGCTCGCTTGCGCCTGAAAAAGATGGGCTTTATCTTTCAGAACTATAATCTGCTGGCCAACTTTACCGCGCTTGAAAATGTGGAAACGCCGATGGCCCTGGCAAACGTCATCGGGCGCAAACGTCGTAGACGTTCGGAAGACCTGCTCAAGTTGGTCGGCCTGGCCGATCGCGCCCGGCACTATCCTACCGAATTGTCGGGCGGCCAGCAGCAGCGCGTGGCCATTGCCCGTGCCCTGGCCAACGACCCCGCCGTGCTCATTGGCGACGAGATCACCGGCGACCTGGACTCGATCACCGGCTTTGAGGTGATGAACATTATCACCAGGCTGAACCAGACGGATGGCACGACGGTGATCTATGTCACTCACGATCCACGCATGGCCAAGTATGCGACGCGGCTGATCCAGATTCGAGATGGCAAGATCCTGAGCGACGAACCTAACGATCAGGTCCGCATCGCCGATGAAGACTCGACAGTCAGCATATCGGCAGAGGGAGACACCTAGATGCTCGCCAGATACGTCGTCAAAGGATTCCGCCGTCATTTGGGGCGCACGATCATCATGATCCTGGCCCTGGTATTCGTCGCCACCATGCTGGTCGTGCTGAATAACGTCATCGCCACTACGCGCCGCCAGGTCGTCGATCTGGTCGCGCGTGAGGTAGGTGCGCACGACATCGACCTGCTCAAAAAAGACACGAGTCAGGATCTGTTCGTTGACGTAGCCTTTCTGCAGACCTTGCTTCAAGAGGCGCATCCCTCGGTGAAAGCCGTTTACCCGCGTTTCCACGCCGAGATCGAAGTCGCGCTTGGCGCCACCAATGGCAACGCCACGCTCGTTGCGCGTGATACCAGTATCGACGATCTGGGCACGATCACCATGCTGGAAGGGGACTATGACATTTCAGACGACAATATCGTCATCTTGCGCGATGCCGCCGATGCCTACAATCTCCAGGTTGGCGATCAGGTAGATTTGAGCTATATCATGCCGATGCCGCGCCAGGTGGGTGACGAAGCGGTTGAAAACATCAGTGTCAGCCGCATCGCGCGCCGCTTTACGATTGCGGGCATCGCCTTGCAGGATGGCCTGGGCAACGACATCTCGAATGGGGTGCTGATCCACGTCGATACGGTGCAGGAATGGCTGCACATGCCCGGACGCGCCGAACGAGTGGTGATCGTGCTCGACCCTGCCGTTTACAACACGCTCGACGTCGAGACCTCGGTCTTTCGCGTGCGCCGCATTGCCGAGCAGTTGCAGGCCGCAATGGGCCCGCTGGCGCAGGACTATGATTTCATCATCGACAAAGCCGAATCGCTCGACGGCAGCGATATCGCCTTTTCGATGATCCAGACCCTGGTGATGGTCTATGGCATCCTGTCGATGGGTGTCGTTGGGCTGCTGATCTACTCGCTGATCAACGCCAATGTCGATGACCGGCGGCGCGACCTGGCTTTCTTGCGCATCCTTGGCGCGCAGCGCAGAAACCTCTTTGCCCTGGTGTTGATCGAGGTATTTATCATCGGCGCGATTGGCATCGGCCTGGGGACGCTGAGCGGCCAGGCCCTGTCGACTTTTCTCGTGGACCGTGTTGTCGGCTCGTTGATCGTCAGCCTGATGGACAACAACGGTGGGTTGAGCGGCGCTCCGGCTCTATCCGCAATTGATTTTGCGATCACGCCCGGATCGCTCATATCGACGGCTGCGATCGCGGGCGCCGTGCTTTTACTCAGCGCCATTGCTCCGGCGCGCAAAGCAGCCAACACCAAGATCCGCTACGCCATTGACCCCGGATCGGCGGATAACCTCCAGGTCGAGGATTTGGCCGCGCTGCGTGAGCGCAAGTATAACTGGAACATCACCATCACCGGCGTCGTGCTGACGATCATGTGGGGCCTGATTTTTGTCGGGCAGAACTTTTTATTCGCGCAAGGAGACCCCGGCGTCCTGGGCGCATTTATGTTCGGCGGTATGGCCCTGCTCATCCTCGGTGTCAGTCTGCTCTTTTTTACCCTGACCGTGCCTTTCGAGCGGATATCTTTGTTTTTATTCAACGTCTTTGCACCCAAGCTGACCTTTTTCGCCAGCCGTAACGTCCGGCGAGCCAAGCGCCGCAACACCGTTATCACCTTGATGATCGTCTTTAGCGCCACGCTGCCGACCTTTTTGGGCACCACGGCGGCGCTCACCGAAGCCAATTTTGACGTCAACACGCGCCAGCGCACCGGGGCAGACATTAACGCCGAGGTGCGGCGTGGCGGTTACTTTAGCAGCTTTTTCAGCGCACAAGAGGACGCCGAATACCTGCGTCCGGCCTTTCTGCCGCGCTTTACGGCTGTCGAGGGCGTGGGCCCGGCCGTTGGCTTGACCTATACCTATCGTGCCAGCACGCGCAACCAAGTCAGGCTGCGCAGCACGTCGGTCAGCATGCAGGGGCTCACCGCCTCGCCGCTCAGCGTCACCTTTCCAGACCTGACGGTCATGGTCGGTGACGGTGAGGCGGCATTCCAAAGAATGTTTGACGAGCCGGACGCCGTCATCCTCACTGCCGGGTTCGCCGAGTATATGGATTTAAAGATCGGCGATACGTTCCTGGTGCAGGGCCAGGGACTCGACCACGAGGTTGAAATGCACATCGTTGGCCTGGTCGAACGTATGTCCGGCTATTGGACGATCGGGCGCAACCAGAATTACGTCCGCTGGGGGGCCAGCCCTGCCTTTGTCTCGATGGATACGTTCATCCGCATGACCAATGACCCCAACCAGGAAGTCGTTTGCCTCGATGGCTGGTGCAGCGAATCCGAACTGGATCAGCCGGTCATCCAACGCATCCTGGCGCGGATGGATCCAACCAGCGATTCGCAGTTGGTGATCAAGGAATTGCGCAAGACGCTGTCCGATCAGAATGATGTACACATCGAGGTCACGACCGAACAAGTACGCGTTGCGAAGCAAGGGTTCCAGACCACGCGCATCGTTCTGCTGGTGTTGACTGTCCTGTCCCTGGTCACATCGGTGCTGGGTGTATTTTCGGTCATTTACGTCACCGTACAGACCCGCCGGCTGGAGATCGGGATGCTCAAGGCGGTAGGGATCACCGGCTGGCAATTGGTGGGTACATTTGCCATCGAGTCATTGGCGATGACGACCAGTGCGACCATGGCTGGCACGACGGCCGGAACGGGGTTGGGTTACGTGTTTTATTGGAGCAACAACGCGATGCAAAATGTCCCTACGCTCCCGGCGTTCGACTGGATCACGGTTGGATTCGTGCTGGTGATGGTTATCATTGCCAGCCTGGTGAGTGCCATGATCGCCTCGCGGGGCATCGTAAAAAGGCGGGTAACGGCCATTCTTAGAGGCGTGTGAAACAAACACGTGACAGGTTAGGTATACAACCCTGTTTGGGCCCAATGGTTGGTGTGCGATTTTTAAGGAGTATCGATGGTAAAGAAAAAGAGCGGGTTTCTGGCACTCGTGCTGGCATGCACCCTGATCGCCGGCTGTGCTGGGGTCAACCAGGCCGGTCCGGCAGCAACCCTCATCCCCGAGGCTTCTGGCGGTGAACAGCCCACACCGGGCGTGGCTGTGCAATCGGTCGGCAATGTGATCTTGATGGATGGGGAATTGGTGGCGGACTATCCCTCGCTGCACCTGGCCTTTCCAGGCAGCGTGACTGCCCGGGTGCTAAAATTAGACGCCGAGATTGGACAGCGCGTCAAGTCCGGCGATCTGATCGCCGTCCTTGATGACACCGATCTCAAGCAAGCGGTTGGCGATGCCCAATTGGCCCTGGATCGCGCTCAAGAAGACCTGATCCTGGCTCAAGAAGACGCTGAGGAGCAGTATCAAGACGCGCTTGAGGATGCCCAAGACAAATACGACCAAGAGCTGGAAAACGCTCAGGACCAATACGATCGTGAGCTGGAGGATGCTGAACAGGCTCTGGAGAATGCCCAATCGGCCTTGCAGCGTGCCAGGATGCAGCCGCCGACTCTGTCTGTCGAGGAAGCAAAAATCAACCTGGATCGCGCGCTGGATACCGAGGCCAAGGCCGAGGACAACTATAAACAGGCGCTCGATCGCCCCTGGGAAAAGCAGAGCATCCGGGATTCCTACTTTGAGGAATGGCAAAACCGCATCGTCGATCGCCAATTGGCCGAACTGCGATACCAGGATGCGCTGATCTCACTCGATGTTTACAATATGGATTTGCGCGTCAAGGAGCGAGATGTACAGCGCGCTGAGAAAAAACTGGGCGATGTCGAGATGGACGAAATCGAGATGGACGAGGTGAAAAAGCAAGACGATTTCACCACCTATGAACGGGCCATCGAGGATGCACAGAAGCGATTGGACGAGGCACAACAAGACCTGGAAGACATTTATCTGTACGCACCGTGGAACGGGTTGGTCACGTCCATCGACACCAACGTCGGGGCAATGGTCAGCAGCGGCACGTCGATCGTGACCCTGCTCAACGTCACCGATCTGTACTTTATTACCGAAAATCTCAGCGAACGGCACGTGGCCCAAATCGAGGCCGGACAACAAGCCAATATCACGCTGCGCACCTATCCGGAGACAGTGATCGCCGGTAAAGTAGAGGTCATCGTGCCCAACGAGGCGCATCAAACCGATGCCGATGCTCGTTTTACCGCCTACATTCGCCTGGATCCCGCCCAGGTAGACTTGCTACCGGGTATGACCGGGCGAGTAGAGATTGTCGTCGGCGACTAGACAGTATTTTGGTAGCGGGAGACTTCGATCCCCTGGTCGTCGACGATCATGTTGACACTGGAAGAAAAACAAGCCGGATTGCGTACAACCTCCAGGTAATCGGTCATAGAATGAGCCGCATTCACCGAATTGTGGGCCAACACCAGGCTCCCTGGACGCAGGGCGTGCAGCGCGGCCTGCAGCAAATCGTAATAAATCGACTTGCTCGACCCCCCGGGACCGTCAGCATCCAGGTAGAGCAAATCGATCGTCTCCTCCAGGTTCAGCAGCCACGCCAGACCATCCTGTCCGAGGATTTCGACCGGAAATGGGCCATTCTTCTCGTCGAGCGTGGCAACGTTGCGACGGGCACGATCGGCTTCCCTAGGGCGGATTTCCAAGCCGACGAGACGCCGTGCCGTGTAGCATGCCCCGGGCCCAACGGCAGCCCCGGCATTTGAAATGAACGTGTTTCCACAAAAAATGCCGATCGCCACCATCACCTGTGGTTGGGCGATGGCATTGATTGCATACATCAGGCGCTGCATCCGCGGGCTAATGGCCGTCCATGGAATCTCAAATCGCTCGCGTACTGCGACGCGATGGGCCATCATTTTATCGTGATCGTATCGGCCGTGAGCCAGCACGCCGGCCTGGACCAATACCCCCAGTGCTTCATCGACGATCTCGATCTCTCGTTCGAGTGGTTCAATCTGGCGGTGAGGATCGTACCACGACATGTTGTATTGCCGCCAGTCATCTGCTTCGTATACCCGAGCCATATGTCCCTTTCGTGTGTGTGCAAAAGACCTGCTCTGCACCTCAAGTGCATCGCATTTACAAATCCGGTGACCATCCCCATTGCAAATCAACTTTGCCGATCGACACCATATCCCCATCGACGACACCGGCTTCGCGTAGTGCAAGTGTGATTCCCAACGCCTCCAAAATGCGCTGGAATCGGGCAGCACTTTCTTCCTGGTTCCAATTTGCCATAATCGCAGCTCGTTCGATCGCAATCCCTCTCACGCGCCAACCTGAGGAGGTTTTCGAGATCGTAAATGCTTTCTCGTCTACTTGCGGCTCAACGTCGACTTCTTCTTGGATGATCTCGGCCGGCAGCGTCTGCAATTGCTCTACAACCTTCCACAGCAGATGGCGCACTTCTTCGCCGGTTGCCGCCGAAATGCACATCGGCTCAATGCCACGCTCGGCAAACATCTCTTTTATCAGCGGCCATACCTCGCGTACGTTTGTGATGTCTATTTTGTTCAGAACGACAATCTGGGGCTTTTCTGCCAGCTTGGCACTGAACGCCGCCAATTCACGATTAATCATGTCAAAATCTTGCAGTGGGTCTCCAGAGGTTCCGTCAAGCAGGTGAACCAACAAGCGCGTCCGCTCGACGTGACGCAAAAACTGGTACCCCAGGCCCGTTCCCTCGCTGGCGCCTTCGATCAATCCGGGCAGATCGGCCATCACAAACGAGGTCTCGTGATTCAACACGACCACCCCCAGGTTGGGTTGCAGCGTTGTAAAAGGATACGACGCTATCTTGGGCTTTGCAGCACTGACTGTGGCCAGCAGAGTTGACTTGCCGGCATTGGGCATACCAACCAACCCCACGTCGGCGATCAACTTGAGTTCCAGTTTGAGCCAGTACTCCTTTCCGGGCTCGCCTTTTTCGGAAATGCGCGGGGCCTGGTTTGTCGAGGTCGCAAACGCTGCATTGCCCCTGCCACCTCGTCCGCCCTGGGCGACGCAGAGTTGTTGTCCATCGACGACCAGGTCGGCCAACACGCTGCCGCTCTCAAGATCGCGAACCACCGTTCCCAAAGGCACGTCGATCACCAGTGACTCGCCGCTGCGTCCGATCAAGTCTTTTCCTCGTCCGTTCTGACCGTCTTGTGCTGCAAAATAGTTTTGATGCTCGAACGAGAGCAACGTGTTTTTGTGTTTCACCGCACGGATAAACACGTCACCACCCTTTCCCCCGTTGCCTCCCGACGGTCCGCCTCTCGGGACATATTTTTCCCGGCGAAAAGCCACACACCCGTTGCCCCCCCGGCCTGCCTTGACCCTGATTTTCGCCTCATCAAAAAACATGATACAACCTCCAGTACCTATGTGACATCCTACAAACGCACCCTCGCGTAAATAGCGCAAAAAAAGACGTCTCGATAGAGACGTCTCTATGTGAATGTGTCGTCACAACATCATTTGCTAGAAAAGTCTCTTAGCGCCCTTTCAACGATTTCTTCCACTTGCCTCAGATTAAAAGGTTTGCTCAGACAATAATTATGGGTTCGATCCAAAAACGCGCGTGTTTCTGGATTTCCCATATCACCGGTGCTAAAAATGATTCGTTTTGCCAGTGCCGGGTCGCGATTGAAGACGTGCTCGTAAAAATTCCTGCCGCCCATACCTGGCATCTTGATATCACTGATAATCAAATCATAGTTGTTCTCTTCCAATCTGCGTACCGCGACCTCGCCGCTCGTAGCTGCGTCGATAATGTACCCTTTGCGACTGAGTAGTCGGGTGACCAACGACACAATCGCTTCCTCGTCGTCCACGATCAACACGCGGCTTGATTGAACCTCCTGTCGCTTTTGAACGGGTCGCTTGAGCGGCTGTCGAGGTTCGGTCACAGAAACCGGTATGTCCACAACGATCTTGGCTCCCCGCGCGTTCGGACCCTCGTTATTCTCGGCCCAGATCTGCCCGTTGTGCTCTCGAACGATCCCATAAGAAATGGACAACCCCAGCCCGGCCCCTTCTCCGACATCTTTGGTCGTATAGAACGGTTCAAATATGTGCTCTTTGACATCATCTGGAATGCCGATCCCATCGTCGACAAACTCGATGCGGATGTACGGCGTTCCTTTTTCCTCAACGACCTTGGTCCGGATAAACATCTTGCCCTGGCCTTGCGCGCGCAGCATCGCATCGTGTGCATTATTCATAATGGCCAAAAAGACTTGCTGAAGCTGGTAAACGTCAAACATGGTGTTCGGCAAATTGGGTGCCAGATCGAGTTCGACATCGATCCGATCCATTTTGAACTGGTAGGACCGCAGCGCCAGGACGCGTTCTAATGCCTCGTTGATGCTGGCATAATGATGTTGCGCGTGCTGTTGCCGTGAGAACGTCAGCAAGTTGCGGACAATGTGCGCGCTGCGCTGCGCGTCTTCGTGAATGCGTTCAAGGTCCTGTTTGATCTCGGGTGAAGTGACCGTCTCTTGCAAAAGCTGCGTATATCCAATCACAGCAGTGAGTGGGTTGTTCAATTCGTGTGCGATACCCGCCACCAGTTGCCCGACGGCCGATAGTTTCGCGGCCTGTATGAGTTGAGCCTGCGTTCGTTTGAGTTCCTCGAGCTGATCCTTGACCTGCTGGTACAACTGGGCATTTTCAATCGCCACGCCAATCTGGCTGCCGATGACGGTCAGCAGCTCAAATTCCTCGGTGGTAAAGTTACGCTGCTTTCGACTGCCCACGGTCATTGTCCCTAACACAATGTCCTTGGATTTGAGAGGAATGACGGCCAAAGAACGGTTACCCTGTCTGCGCTCTCCGGGGCGGCTGATATTCTGTGGCTCCCGATCGACGTCGACAATCAACTCGGCTTCGCCCGTTTGTGCCACGCGGCCGGCAATGCCTTCCCCTATGGCAATGTGACGTCGCTTGACATCCTCGACAAACTCGGGAACCATGTTCTTGTGATACTTGAACACCAGGCCATTCACGTCTTTGTCCAGGAGAAACGCGACGCCCATGTCCAATCCCATCACCTCGAGCGTCGTATCCAGCGCGATCTGAAAGACCTGGTCAAGGTCCAGAGATTGACCGATCGCATTGGCAACGGTGAGCAGCGCTTCAACTCGTCTGCTGGCTTGTGACAGTGCTTCTTCGTGCCGCATCGCTTCGGTTACGTCGGCAGCCATCATCACCGAACCAATGATCTTGCCTTGAGCGTCACGAATGGGTACAGCCGCCATATGCAATGGCGTGCCCGTGCCCTGGATTGTGATTGTCGCCTTGTATGGCTCGCCGACCATCATCGCGTTATATTGAGCACCATCAGGTGCTAACGGAGTGCCATAAGGATGCTGCGCGCCATCATCAGTCGCCGAAATGTGATAGAGAACCTTTTCTCGATCCGAGACCGATAACTGAACCTTGTCACGCGTGAGTTGATTCAAGTATGGAGCAACCTTGATAAAGGAACGCAGCAACTCATACCCATCAACTTGGCTCAACGCTTCAATCTCGTGGGGCTCAGGCAAATCATTTTGAGTATGCGACTCATTCGCCATACACAACCTCCTCACTCCGCTGCTTGAGAAATAGGGTCACTATACAACTTTCTAATTATGGCTGCCAAAAGCAGACTCTGTCCACACAACGGCTTGGCGCTTCTCAGCCGACTGTACACAGTACATTTACATTGTTAACATAGAAGCAGCACACAAAAACGCAATGAGCAGAATCTTTTTGGCTGACCATTTATCTTTGAACCAGACATTGGCCGAAATCGCCCCAAACGTACTGCTCAACGAAGTCACTGCCAGCATGATGGGTTTGCTGGACGGCGGCGCAGCACCCAACGCCCAAAGGAAAGGAATGATCGTCATCATATTTACCGTGGCCGTAACCGTGCCCCATTTAACCGTTTCCAGATCAACTTTACGCACCATCGGCAGAAACCAGACCATGCCGGTGACACTGATCGCAAAAATCAACTCGTTGGTCGGGATTTTCATTACAAGCCGCCCATAGATCGTGATACTGATCTCGATCGTCATAAACAACAAGCCGAGGAACACCTCTTTGGTCACTTTGCCACCTTTGGGCCAGTTGGCAATCAGCAAAGCAGCCAAGGCAAGTCCAAAAGCAGTCATGTCTTTCCAGGTGGGGTTCGTGCCGAAAACAGGAACAAAGAGGACCAAAATGCCGGCCAATACCGGGTACAATTCCACGACGGCAAGCGTACAGGCCGTATCACTTCCTTTTTGCATGGACCGCCAGCGGAAATATTCTCCCAGCAGCAAAAACAACGAAGAGACACCGCATAGAACCCAGACATCCCATTTGGCCAGACTGCTCGTCGTCGCGATGGACGTGAGTGAGAACCTGTAGCCGGGCAAAATAAACGCTCCCGCAATGATGGCACAAATCAACCGTGCCCACCACGCCAACGCGCTGGCATCTGCCTTATTGGTGCTGTACTTGGTCAGGACGCCGAAAGAGATGTCAAATAAAACGGATGCAGCAAGCGCGATCCAAACGATCCAAAGGTTCATCTTGTGATCCCCCTCTAGTCGTAAGCTGCCCCCCCAGCTTGGTAACAGTGATTTGGTTGTAACAAGCCAGTCAAAACGGTTGGAAAAATGGGCCTTTTACTCACAGTACAAAAAAGTGGACGCTTCTCCCTTCAATTATAACCGAACAAGTCGCAAAAGGTCAAATCAAAACCACAGTCCAAATCCTTATGTCAGTCAAGTAGCATACCATACCTGCCACAAGTTGTCAAAAAACAAGAACACCCACCACGGCCGTTTTGTCCAAAGCCTCTTTGTCCAAATCAGTGTGTCTATTCACACTCGGTCCTGACCAACGCCGGAGCAAAAGAAACATTCAAGCTTGCTCATCTATTTTATACCGTAAAACTGAGAAAATGCCAAGCGCAGGCTGAGAAGATCCTGAGCGTTTTACCAAGAACGAGACCAGCCCCTCGTTCCCGTCCGAGACCAGGAACGAGGGGCGCTGCTTTTGCCAATGCTAAGCGTTATTCCAACTCAAAACTCACCGATACGCGAGCATTGATCGAAATCTGTCCCGGCGCGATGCTTCCTTCGCCTGCAAAGCCATTGTCGCCGGCATTTTGGATAACATTTTGCGTCATGCCACCCCCCCAGCTCAACCCCCACCACGCGCCGTATCCAGAATACCACCCGCTGCTCTCTTCCTGGATGGCCAGTGGCTCGCCAACCTTTTGGTCCAGTGCGCCGGCCAAGGCGACAGCCTTTTCCTTCGCTGCCTTGATCGCCAGATCGCGCGCCCGGTCGCGATGCTCCCTCAAATCGGTGGTCCGAAACTGGATGCCGTGCACGTAATTGACGCCGTTGTCGAGCAGGCCGGCAAGCAAATCCTCAAATTTAGAAATGTCACGCAGCGTGACCACGACGTTTTTACGCACGAAAAAGCCGACAAAATCCTGCTTTTCATAGCTGTCGTGATACCTGGGCTCGATGCTGACGTGATCTGTCTGAATGTGTTTCATCTCGATCCCGTACGCCTGCGCCGTTGCGATGACTTGCTCGACGCGCACGTCATTCTGGCGTTTGGCCAGTTCCAGATCTCGATCGTGGGTTTCTACTCCCACGGTGAGAATCACTTCGTCGGGCACAACCCGCACCTCGGCTTCACCGGTCACCGCGATCGAACGATCGTTCTGCCGTGCAACCGGTTCGGCTCTGGTCCATGATGCAAAAGCAAATACCAATACCAGTGCGATGGCGACAATTTCAAATGATCTTGTTCTCATGTTCATTCCTCCGTGAATAGATACTGTTCAGACGTTTGCAGTGCCAAGAAACCAGGGTTTTGTCAAAACCCTGGTTTCTAAACCACCCTCACAAATTCGCACTTGAATCAATCAGTTCCCCGCAGCGTACGCAGTAGACCGTTTCCAACCCTTCGGGCACAAACTGTTGATGCCCGCAGTGTGCACAGCGATGGACCCGGCTGGTGTCCTGACCGCAGCTTGGGCAAAAGGCATAATCCGCCTCCAGCGCTCGCGCACAGTACGGGCAGTGATGATCGACGGGTATGGCCTCTGGTTGCGGCGACACCTCTGTCTCTGCCAATGCCGGCGCCGCTTCCGGCGCAGAAACCGCATGGAGCGATGACGGCAAAAACGCGAACTCGACATCTCTAGGTTCAGCTTTATCACCAACGGGCTCTATCTCAATGGCAGCCGGCTCCGTTTCGACATCGGCTGGTTCAACCACCGGCACGGCCGATCGCCGCGCGTAAAGCAGCATAAAGGTGCCGACCAGCAACAGCCCGCCGCCGGTCAGGAACAGCCCGCGCCATGCGGTGAGCATGCCCAGCGAAAAGAAGCCCAAAAAGATGATCAGCAGCAGGCCAACGCGCCAACCGGCCCGTTTCCAGCCCACTGCAAGGCTCAAGAACACGACCAGCAGGCCGGACACGACGACCGACGACAGGACAGACGCCAGCGTCACGTCGACGACGCCGCTCAAAAAGGTCAACAAGGGGTAAAACAAGGCCAGGCCCAGGCCGACGAGCAGGTAGCTCACCAGGCGCAGGCGCACGTCGCACAAAGTCAGCACCCCGGCCAACGAGGCGACAAAGAACCCGACCAGGAACGGAGCCAGGCCGGCCAGAGCGCGAAAATCATCCTGCAGTTGGGCAACGCGCTGCGAAAAGCTCAACCGCACTGGCAGATCGAGCCGGATATCCCGGTCGGCAATCAGCGCGTCATAGTGCCAGGTCCAGACCTCACCATCGTCGCCCGTGATCTCCGTGCCGCTGGCCGGCAGCGAGCTTTTGAGCACCGTGCTGCCGGTCAGACCCTCCACCGCAATCACGATATCGACGTCGGCGCGCTGGTTTTGCGGCAGGCCATAGGTGAAACTGTTCGCGCCGTCGGCCCGGTAGCTGATCTCGATCCGGCGTTCCTGACCGCCATCGATCTCGGCTCGCCAGCTAATCCCGCTCGTGCTGTAACCTGCGTTTGGCGGTTCCTCTCCGTCGACCAGCAGGCGCACGTCGTGCAACGTCTCCAGGTTGCTCGGAAAAGGAAAAAACAGCTCGACCGTCGTGCTCAGCGGCCCGCTGTGGGTCAGGCGATATTCCCCCGAGAAATCCAGATCGTAAAGCGTCGCGCTGACCCCCTCGTGTTCTTCATATCGCGCCACCAGCGTTGCCCGGACGCGGCTGTCCTGCCCGGGAAACACGGCCGGCACAACGTCCCCCTCGGTTTGGACCACCTTCCAGGTCGGCGGGAGCTGGGCGACGCTGCGCATGCTGTTGTACGCCAGGTACTCGCGCTGCGTGTCTGTATACACGCGCGCGGGCAGGTCGTTCACCACGGCAAAATAGCTTCCCAGCAGGACAAGGATCCCCACAACGAGGACACCATTGATAAAGACAGTTCGAACGCGTTTGATCGGCTTCATGCTTGATCGCCTCCTTGAATCATGGTTTACGTTTGATGATGACTATTATTATAAAAGAGGCATGTGGCAGGTTTGTGACAAAAAGGGGATAACCGATCGATGAGCGAGTGACTCAAAGAAGACATGCCGACAGGGATCCTGTCGGCTCGAAGTGAAGACCAAGAGGTCGATCAATCGACTCTCAAACCATTGGTCCCGTTGTAATCCGTGTAATCTGCGTAATCTGTGGATAGACTCGATCAGGTATTGTCAAACGCTTGTTTATCTCCTCAACAAGTTTGAGGCAGATCAAACGACGCAGTCGTTCCTTCTCCGGCAACACTCTCAATCCACAACCGGCCGCCGTGCAGTTCGACCAACGCTCGCGCAATCGCCAACCCCAGCCCGCTGCCGCCATACGCCCGCGCGCGTGCCTTGTCGGCGCGATAGAACCGCTCCCCGATGTGCGGCAGGTCATCGGCCGAGATGCCAATGCCTTCATCCTGCACCCGTACTGTTATCGCGTCCTCAATGTCCTCGACGGCGACGGTGATCAACCCGCCC
>JAFGJF010000364.1 GCA_016929205.1 Anaerolineae bacterium | reverse complement strand
CTTGATCGAGCAGCATGCCGTGCGTCGAGCTACCCTAACGTCGGCCACCGATTCATCTCAGGTGGGTGATGTTTAGTCAGCTAGGGGGACCGATGAGCCCATCAAATACGACCCATCGTTGTCGTAAGCAATAATGAATGGTATAATGTTCTTAACCTCACAGCACAGACATTGTAACATATCGCCGCCGCTCTGCCAAGTTATCGGTTAGTCTGGACTTCAAAAATGGAACCATCCTAAAGAGGCAGCCCAGACATACGGTATCAAGCTATATGCTTGGGCGCTTGTTTGGCCCTCTAAACAAAGACGTGTATAATGTCTACAATGACACGAGATCAATTCGAGCGCCTCGTCATCGAGGCCATTAATGCATTACCCCAGATATTCCGCGAGCAGTTGGACAATGTCGAGATCGTGGTCGAGGATTGGGCCGACGCCAACACGGTTCGCCAAGCCAAGGTACGCCACCCTGCAGAGCTCCTTGGCTTTTACAAAGGCATTCCGCAGACGAAACGCACCCATAACTATGGTATGGTCTTACCCGACAAAATCAGCATTTACCAACGCCCGATCGAGATGCGCTGTACTACGGTCGAACAGATCCGTCAAACCATCGACCGCGTCGTCCGACACGAGATCGCCCATCACTTTGGGATCAGTGACGACCACCTGAAAGAGATTGGAGCATACTGAGATGAACATTGCAATCATCTACTACTCACAAACGGGCAACACCGAACAAATGGCCGAACTGGTGCGGCAGGGCTGCGAGCAAGTGCCGGGCGTCGAGGCTCGCTGCATGCCGCTCGACAAGGTGGACGACGAATACGTGATTGCGTCGCAAGCCGTGATCCTCGGCTCGCCGACCTACGAAGGCAGTTGCTCATGGCAGATGAAAAAGTACCTCGACACCGGGCCCAAAGGCCTGGCCGGCAAGCTAGGCGGCGTGTTTGTTTCCCAGAACTGGCCCGGCGGCGGTGGGGCCAGCTTTGCCGAGATGACAATCATTGCCGGGATGCTGGTGCGGGGTATGATCGTCTACTCGGGCGGGATCGCGTTGGGCAAGCCCTATCTGCACTTTGGTGCCGTCTCGGCCCAGGCGCCAGAAGAGGCGTTGTACCGGGAACGGTGCCTCAAGCTGGGCGAAAACATCGCCAACAAGGCCGTCGAACTGTTTGGATAACAGAGAATCGCTCACAAATACATACAGATTTTTTGCTCAACTGGGAAATTTGGAGGAAAAATGGGAGACAAATTGGGCAACAACGTTGTATGCCAGATTGGCTTAATCGTCAAGGACATTGAAAAGTCATCACGGGCTTATGCTGATCTGTTCGGTATGGACGTCCCGCAGTGGATCATCACCGACACTGAAGACAAGGCGCACACCCGGTATCGCGGCGAACCGACCCAGGCCCGGGCCAAGCTGGCCTTTTTTCACCTGGGCGCCGTTGATCTCGAACTGATCGAGCCGGATGGCAAACCGAGCACGTGGCAGGAATTTCTCGACACGCACGGCGAAGGCGTGCACCACATCGCCTTTCAGATCAAGGGCATGGAAGAACAGATCGCCATCCTGGACAAAAAAGGCATGCCCCTGGTACAGACCGGCGACTATACCGGCGGGCGCTATGCTTACGTCGACGGCAGCAAACAGCTTGCCGTCATCCTCGAGCTGTTAGAGAACGTTTAGTGGCAGACTATAGCTTTGTTCCATTGGCGACCTATCGCGCCCTTTCCGTCGAAGAAATGAGGCAGCGCGCGGCCGACTTTTATGCCGAATTGCAGAAACGACGCAGTGTCCGCGATTTTGACACGCGCCCAGTGCCTCAAGAGATCGTCGAGAACTGCCTGTGCTCTGCCGGAACCGCGCCGAGCGGGGCGAATATGCAACCCTGGCACTTTGTTGCGATCCGCGATCCGGCGGTCAAGAAACAGATCCGAGAAGCAGCCGAGCAGTGCGAACGCGCATTTTACGCTGGGCGGGCATCGGCAGAGTGGCTGGAGGCGCTGGCGCCACTGGGCACCAGTACCCAAAAACCTTTCCTGGAAACAGCACCCTATCTGATCGCCATTTTTGCGCGGCGCTATCACCTGGATGCCGAGGGGAATCAGGTCAAGCATTATTACGTCACGGAATCGGTCGGTATCGCCATCGGTATGCTGATCACGGCACTGCATCACGCCGGGCTAGTGACGCTCACCTATACCCCGGCTTCGATGCGCTTTTTAAACGGTATACTCGCTCGCCCAAAAAACGAGCGCCCAATGATGATCCTCGTCGTCGGCTATCCTGCGTCCGACGCCCAAGTGCCAGAGATCTTTAGAAAACCATTAAGCGCCATCGCAACATTTATCTAGCAAACCAAGGAGCATTGATGAGCAAACCTAACATCCTGATCTTTATGACCGATCATCAGCGCGCCGACACAGTACTGCCAGAACATCCGGCCATTGCTCCCAACCTGGAACAGTTTGCCTGTCAGGGCGTAACCTTTACCAACACTTATTGTCCGTCGCCGCACTGCTGTCCGGCACGGGCCACGTTTTTCACCGGGCTCTATCCCTCGCGGCACGGCGTGTGGAACAACATCTGCAACCGCCAGGCCCTCAGCACCGGCCTGAACGACGGCATCCGCCTGTGGAGCGACGACCTGCTCGATGCCGGCTACCAGCTGCACTATTCCGGCAAATGGCACGTTAGCGTCGAGGAATCGCCTGCCGATCGCGGCTGGACTGAGCACTATGTGACCGGGGCCAAAGGCACGCTGCACGGCGTGCGCTGGGAGCACTATAAAGAGATTGCTGCTGAACCGGATCCCACGGCGCGTGGCGAAGGTGAGATCCTGAGACCCGGATACAGCACCTACCGCCTCTACGGCACAGGCAGCGACGAGGGCAACCCGCACGACGAAACAGCTGTGGCCAAAGCATTGGACGTGCTTGATTCGCTGTCCGAAACTGAGCAGCCGTGGTGTCTGTACGTAGGTGCGATCGCCCCACACGATCCCTATGTCGTGCCCCAGCATTACCTGGATATGTACGATCTGGACAACGTGCCGCTGCCGGCCAGTTATGGCGACGAAATGGCCGACAAGCCGGCCATCTATCGCCGCATGCGCGACATGCGCTTTGGCCAGCTCTCCGAGCGCGAGGTGCGCGAAGGAATCCGCCATTTTTGGGCCTACTGCACCTATCTGGACGACCTCTTTGGCCAGCTGCTCAACGCTTTGGAAAAGAACGGGCAGAGCGAAAACACGTTGGTGCTGTACTGCTCCGATCACGGCGACTATTGCGGCGAGCACGGCCTCTTTGCCAAGGGCATTCCCAGTTTCAAGGGCGCCTACCACGTCCCGGCGATCGTCCGCTGGCCCAAGGGAATCGAGGCACCCGGCCGGCGCGTGAGCGAATTTGTGTCGCTGGCCGATTTCGCACCGACCTTTACCGAGGCTGCGGGGGGACGCCCCGACCCACAATTGACAGGAATGAGCCTGATCCCATTCTTGCGCGACGAAACGCCGGCCGGCTGGCGCGACGAGATACACACCCAGTGCAACGGCGTCGAGTTGTATTACACACAGCGATCGGTCACCACGAACACATTCAAATATGTCTTTAACGGCTTTGACTGGGACGAACTGTACGATCTACGCGTGGATCCGGACGAAATGACCAACCTGGCGGATGCTCCGGCATACACCGACGTCAAACGCGAGATGTGCGGGCGAATGTGGCGTTTTGCCTACCGCGAGGATGATTCGGCGATCAACCCGTACATCACTGTCGGCCTCGCTCCCCATGGCCCGGCAGAAGCATTCCGGTAACATTTTGATCGTGGATGAACGCGGATCTACACGGATAAGGATAGGATCATGATCCGAAAAAGCGACGTCAAATGGTGGATACTCGAGGCGCGCCAGCATCCTGAATCGGCTCCGGACATCATCGAGGAGCTGGTCAAGCGGTTGACTGCCTTGGACGAACAGAACGAAAAACTGCGCGACCGGGTTATTCACCTGCAACAGCACCGCCCGCAAATGCAGACCAGCAGCGCCCAGGTACAGAACCTCAAGCGCCAGGTCGACGTCCTCAAAGGCATGGTCGACGGCGAATCGAGCACTGAAAACGCGATTGTCTTCCTATCAGAGCAACTCCAAACAGCCAGGACATCCACCTCCAGAATACAAGATTTGGTCAAAAAAGGCCAGAGTCTGTTTGGAAAACGAACCCTGATCGACCTGTATGCGCTGCTGGCTGCTCGCCCCCACGACGAGCTGCTGGTACTCACCAACTTGAGCCGCGGAACCAAGTTTTTACTACCAGACATCACCCCACTCATCGACGAAACAACATGGCCGGCGCAGAGCAATCAAACGCTGGAATCGGGCGAACGGGTGACACTGGCTGTGGTAGTCGGCGAGCCACCCCGCTTCTGGACCACGGCAACGCGGCGCGGTTACGTTCAGCGCT
>JAFGJF010000363.1 GCA_016929205.1 Anaerolineae bacterium | reverse complement strand
GAGGGATGAGGTCGGGGTTGGCGGCAACGGCCTCGGGCCGAAGTGCCTTGACGGCGACAGGTCGGCCGGAATGCGTGTCTGTGCCCCGGTACACGTTGCCCATCCCGCCGCGACCGAGCAGATCTCGATCCAGATCATCGATCACAAAACGATCACCGATTCTCAGACTCTGTGTGCCCATCGTCGTTTACCACATCCCATAGTCTGCTAGGTTCTGTTGACATTTGACATAAACGGCTCAATTTGCCATTTTTCACGAGTTGAATGCGGGCTAGCGTATGTCATTCCCGCACGTTTTTAGCGGGAATCCAGCTTCTTTTGTACCCGTGGATGCCCGATAAAGACATTCGGGCATGACAACCCAAGTGCAATTCAAAACGTCAACAGAACCTAGTATCACCAACTATCTCATCTGCACGCTGCCTGGCCGCCCCCCTGATGCGCAACAACCTGAACGGCGCTGCTCAGGCTCCGGACATGCGGCGTGATCCCCAAAAAGTACAAAAGCCGACCCCCATCGACCGGGACTGCTCCCGGCCCACGTGATCGGCCCGGACAGGATAGTCTCGCCCGACTCTGTATGGGCGATCGTCAGGCCGGCAAAATATTCTGCCCAACGGGGGGCGAGATGCCCTTTGATGCGAATCACATAGTAGCCTGGTTGGGTGGTGGGTTTTGACATCGGCCATCTCCTAATAGTATGCGATAAGAGATAGCGTGTTGTGGGATGGTTCATTTTGCAGAGAAAATAGGGTAACGGTTTTGTAGGGACGATGCATTCCCTGGATTTGCTTGCAAGAGTGCCATGTTTCATCGTTTTACATGATTTGTCGACGCTTTCGATTTCTTGGAATGCATCGCCCCTACCGCACGCAATAAAAGTGTTACCCGATTTCTGAACCATCCCCGTGCTGTCTCTTATAGCATACACGGTGTCCTCTAGTACGCGATCCGCGTAGGGCAGCCTGCGAATCAGGTTGCTGAGTCCAAAACAGAGGGGAAGCGCCACCAGCGACGCCAGCGCCCATTTGAGCAGCGGATACACCTCGGCGCTTCGCGCTGCATAAGCCACGATCGTGATCACGGCTTCGTGGATCAGATAGGCCGCGTAGGCGTTGCGCGAAAGAAATCGGGCCAGCCTGCCCTGGCGACTCCCAAAGCGGCGAAAGAGATAGACCAGGCCAATGCACATGCTCAGACAGAGAAAAGACTCCCAAAGCGCATAGGCGAAAGCCTGCCAGTGCCAGCCGCCGGCAAAAGCCTCAATCCCGTTGTCGATCGCGCCGCCGGCCAGCATCAGCGGCCAGAACAAAACGATCAGGAGGCCGGCCATCCCCAACCAGATTCGGCCTGCGCGATCCGGCAGGCCCAGAAGCCAGTTGCGCCGGTAGGCGATCAACCCGATGACAAAGAGTGTGATGTACTGGGCGAAATAGGGGAACTGGAGGTTCAGCGGCTCAAAGCACCAGCCCATAGGCAGCCACATGCGGACCAGAAAAGTGGTCACCCCCAGGAACAGCACCAGGAGGGTGATGGAGACGTTGCCGGGAAATGAACGTTCCTGCGCCAGCGCCGCCTGCCGCATAGGTTCGGCCGGGCGCGGCCGGGAAAAGAGCCGCCACAAGGCATACAGTGCCGAAAAAATGAGCAGCGTCTCGATGAACCACAGCGGCCCGGAGCCCAGGATCGGCTCATCCCGAAAGTAGCCCTGCGTGAGAAAGCGCCACAGCGGCTCGCGCGGCCCCGGCGACTTGATCGGGTCGAGATAGACCAACAGGGGACGGATGATCCAGCCATAGAGCGCCAGCGGGATGCCCAGGCGGATCAGACGATCCTTCAGGAAACGGCCTGCTCCCTTGCGATCGTACGATCCCGGCACAAAATAAGCCGAGATAAGTAAAAAGAGGCCCATAAAGTAGGCCTGATTGACGGCCAGAAACCATGCGCCGAGCATGCCGGTGACGAGATCTTCACGGCCCTCCATATAGTACCACGACCCGGTACCGGCATAGGTAATCATCAGGTGGAACAGCAGCACCAGGATGGTCAGCAGGACCCGGATGTTGTCGACAAAGAGCAGGCGACTGGCTGCCTTGGGCCGGACGGCTGCTTCGGCAGCCACAGGGTGGCGTTCGCCATGAATCGTCGTTTCGATTGATACTGTAGACATCGTTTCTCCTTATTCTTTTACTTGAGGAGAGAAACCAGGTTCTTGGGTGTTTTTCCGAAAAACCCGGCTTCTTTCCTTTTTTAACCGCTTGTCTACACTATAACCGTAAACCGGAACGCAAGTCATGTATCGAAAGACACATTCCGAGTTTATTTGGACAAAAGCATCAGCAGAGTAGTCGATTCGTATCAGATTGATCATCAATTTGCCCATTTAGGCAAGTGCGGCAAGCATCCGCTCGATTTCTGCTACTCTGATGCCTGTCCTCTCTTGTAAAAGGGCATAGACGCGTTCGTACACTTGGTTTTGCTGCTTCATAATCGCCACCGCGCCGGGGCGCATCCCCATCTTTTCCGCGCCCTCCGCCAGGGAAACGCCCAGGTCGAGTAGCCTCCGGCAGCAGGCGCACACCTCAAAGTAGCCAATCTGCTCTACCCTAGCTCCCAGGATCCGTTCATACTCGTGCAAGATGCGGTCGCGCCATTCTGCGCCCACATAGGAATAGGTCAGCACGAGCGTCCAGGCCAGGTCAAAGCGCGCGTCCGAGATGCGGAATCCGGTCCAATCAATGACCACGGGCGAACCGTCGGCGCGCAAAAGCACGTTGGAGGGATGAAAGTCCCAGTGAAGGGGTGATGGTCGCAGGCAGGGCACCTCATTGCGTCCTTTTTGCAGCCATGCATCGAGGCAAAGCAGGTCTGGCTTGTCCGAAGACCCGAGTGCACGGCGCATCTCATTCAGCCACCGGTCGATATAAAGATAGCTCCCCCCGTGCTCATAGGCAGCGACATCGTCGACAAAGGGCCGCCAATCGAGCCTATGCAAGCGCACGAATAATTCGCAAAAAAGTGTCAGCATCTCGTGCTTTTTTTCGTCGGGCGAATTCAGCAAAAACGACCACAGCTCTTGCCCTTCGACTCTTTCCATAAGGATGTAAGGCTTGCCAAAGGGAGAGCTTTTGCGTTCCAGGAGCAGCACCCAGGGAACCGGATAGCCCATTTGGTACAGTTGGCATATGCTCTGAAATTCGTGCGCCGATTTGCCATATCCATCTTCTCCCGGATAAATGCGCAACACCAAGCCTTTGTGTTGGTGTTCTCCATTCGTCGCATATTCCACATCAAAAGCGTACATTTCGTTCTCCCAACCGCTGGTGATGCTGGCCACGTTACTGACCTGCACCCCTGACCTGGCTGGAAAGGCCTGTGCGTAACAAGCTTGTAGGCATCTCTGGATATTGTCTCTCATCATAATCCTCCGTCTGATCGATCGGTTCTACTTTTTTGTTTACAGTATAGCTGGAAATCAGGGGGATGTCATGCATCGAAAGATACATTGAGAGTTTATTTTGGAGGCCAAGAATCACCGGCTATAGGAACCTGACCGTTGTCGGGCGTCGAGGTGAGGATATCATCGTTGCCATGTTCGAGCTACAACAAACCTAATTCACATCCCCGCGCCGCGCACTCGGTGCGGTTCTGCACGTTCAGCTTGCCAAAGATGTTGTTGAGATGCCGCTTGACCGTGCCCACGGCCAGCACCAGTTCGTCTGCGATCTCCCGGTTCGATTTGCCCGCAGACAAGAGGCGCAGCACCTCCAGCTCGCGCTCGCTGAGCGGCTCGATCAGCAGTTGTGCGAGCGGCGGCGCAGCACACGATGGTTCTCCCATCTTGGACAACAGACCGGCCGCGTAATCCGCCACGACTGTCCGCGCCGCAGCCAGGCGCAAAAGGCTGGCCATGGCTGTCCCCTTGTCCAGGAAGGTGCACGCATAGCCTTCTCTTTGCCCGAGGGTCAGGGCCCGCTCCAGCGCCGCCAGTGCTTGCCCGATCTCTCCCTTGGCCTGCCAGGCCAGCGCCTGAAAGACCAGAAACAGGATCACCCGTCCCGTCCGTCCGTCCGCCTCGGCCGCCTCGAGCAGGCCATCCGCCAGCGTCAGGGCCGCGTCTGCTTTCTCCTGCGCCAGCAGCACGTGCGCCAGGGCGATGTACTCCGCCCTGGGGTTCGATCGTCTGCAAGGCCGCGACCAGGTAGCGCAAGAAACGCACCGGGTCGTTATCGCCGGCATCGAGCGAGATCCAGGCCGCAGGGCACTCGCATTCTGACAGCCACGCGCTGACCAGGGTGGTCTTGCCAAAGCCGGCTGGAGCAGAAATGAAGGTGAGTTTACAGCCCGAACGCAGGTTTTGAGTCATTCGCTCAATCAGTCGTGGGCGTGAGACCAGTCTGGCTTGTAGCCCCATCTCCGGGGCAGGCCGGACGGCTGGGACATAAAGCTTGGTTTTCAGCAGCGGCGGGGACAGTTGGCTCCAAGTTTCCATTGCCATCCTCACCAGGGCAACGATTCGGAGTATAACCTGAGAGCATTATACACCCGATTGCCCGAATAAGCACATGGCAGACTCTCAGCAAACGCTCAGCCACTTCTCAAGCAATTTTCAGCTTGGCATGATATGCTGCCGGAAAATAAGGAGGCAGTTATGCTTGACAAAAACAATCGGACATGGATCAACTTTACCTTGGACGCGGCGCTCGCCGTCGCGTTTCTCGTCTCGTTCAAGCCGTTGCTGACCGGATTGGCCGTTCACGTCCCCTGAACGCTTACAAAAAACTTTCTCGCCGTCGTTTTCTGACCCTGGGATGTGGGGCGTTCCGTACTGCGGTTTTGTCCGAAGCTTGGGGTTCTCTCGTTCTTTTCCCCTCTCTCGCCGGGGGCTATTCGACTCCATCGATGAGCCAGGACGGACCGATGCAGTCGCCGGGCAGTTCGTCGATCAGTTGCCGGTAGACCG
>JAFGJF010000362.1 GCA_016929205.1 Anaerolineae bacterium | reverse complement strand
GCGCACCGGCGGCGGTTTGACCGAGTTTGGGGTCAAGCTGGTAAAAGAGATGAACAGGCTGGGCATGATCGTCGATATCGCTCACCTGGCTCCGGCCGGGGTGGAGGACGTGTTTGAACTGTGCCAGGGGCCGGTGGTGGCGTCGCACGCCAACGCCCACGCATTGTGCCCCGTTCCTCGCAACCTCACCGATGCTCAGTTGGAAAAGCTGGCGGCGAGCGGAGGCGTGATCGGCATGGTGTACGTGCCCGGCTTTATCACCGACGGTCAAGAGCCGGCGACACTGGATAAGGTGCTCGATCACGTCGATCACATCGTCCGCGTCATCGGCGTTGATCACGTGGGCCTGGGCTCTGATTTTGATGGCTTTGGCGGCCCGCCGCCGGTCGGGCTGGAGGATGTGAGCTGCACACCCAACGTCACCGCAGGGCTGCTGGAACGTGGCTACGGCGCGCAAGACGTGAAAAAGATCCTGGGTGGAAACTGGCTGCGGGTGATCCGCAGCGTGGTAGGTTGAGAATGTATACCTGTTTTGGCGGTGACGTGTTTTGTGCTATACTTGCTCTAGTCTTGTTTCGAGGAGAAGAGAGATGAGCGAGAACGTATATGATGTACTGGTCCAACGGGGATTCATTGCCCAGGTGACGGACGAGCAGGCCGTGCGCGATGCGTTAAGCGCCGGACCTGTTACGTTTTACGTCGGGTTTGACAGTACGGCAACGAGTTTGCACGCCGGCAGCCTGGTGCCCATCATGGCCATGATTCACCTGCAGCGAGAGGGACACCGGCCCATTTTTTTGACCGGTGGGGGCACGACGATGGTTGGTGATCCCAGTGGCAAGAGTGAGATGCGCCAGATGCTGACCGAGGAGACGATCCGCTCCTATGGCAAGAGCATTCACACCCAGGTGGACCGGTATTTTCATTTCGGCCAAGATCGTGCCCTGGCGGTGGATAATGCCGATTGGCTGCTGCCGCTCAGTTATGTCGCCTTTTTACGTGATATTGGCGTGCATTTCAGCGTCAACCGGATGCTGGCTGCCGAAGCGTACAAGCAGCGTTTGGAAAAAGGGTTGTCTTTTATCGAGTTCAACTACCAGTTGCTGCAGGCGTACGATTACCTGGTCTTGTACCGGGAACGCGGCTGCACGCTGCAAATGGGCGGGGACGATCAGTGGGGCAATATTCTGGCCGGCGTCGACCTGATCCGGCGAGTTGAAGGGGCGACCGTGCACGCGATGACGTTTCCCTTGTTGACCACGGCGTCGGGAGCCAAGATGGGCAAGAGCGCGAGCGGCGCGGTGTGGCTGGATGCCGATTTGCTCAGCCCATACGACTTTTACCAGTATTGGATCAATTGTGACGATCTTGACGTAGAGAAATTTCTGCGAATGTTTACGTTCTTGCCGTTGGACGAGATCGCCCGCCTGGCGGCGCTGCCGGGGGCAGAGATTCGCCAGGCCAAGCGCGTCCTGGCTTACGAAGCGACCCGGATCACCCATGGTGAGGCGGCAGCCCAAGAAGCCGAATCCGCAGCCAAGGCTGCATTTGGCGGTCGGGGCGACCTGGATGCCGTGCCGGCGACCGGCGTTCCGGCGCAGAACCTGGCGGAAGGCATAGCCTTGACGGCTATGATGGCTGACGTGGGGTTGGCCTCTTCGCGGGGAGCAGCACGAAGATTGATTCAACAAGGCGGCGCGTACGTAAACGAACAACGCATTCAAGATGTGAATTACGTGGTGGGCCAAGCGGATCTGACGCCGGATGGCATTATGCTCAGGGCGGGCAAGAAAAAAGTGCACCGCCTTGTCGTGCAGGATTGAGTGTTCAGATCGCGAGAGGGGCGAACCGGAACGCGCCGGTTCGCCCCCCTGGCAGAGCCCATCTCTATCAACTCATTTATGCTGCATAGTCTGTCTGGATGCAGTTCATGGCATTGATCACCGGTTCACGCAAGTTGCCCTGGCCAGAGGTGAACCACTGTTTTAAATAACCGTATTGTGTCTGGTAATAGTGGGCAAAACCGCCCATGACACAGCTCCAACCCATTTTTTGCCCAATTCGCTGACGTTCTACCACGGCTCCACAGACCGGGCACATTTCATGCGCTTGATCTTTTAACAACGGCACTGGATATTGTTCGAGTTTCATATCGTCCTCCTATCGTGACTTATTTTATTTTACCATGCCGGTGTGTCACCTAATGACACACGTCACGCCAGCCACCATACACTACCGGTTTTTGGCTAAAAGGATCTGGCTATGAAACGACACCAAGTGGTATTGGTCTTTATTCTGCTCGCTCTGGCTTTGACGGCCTGCAAATCTAAAGTGCCTGAGGTGGTCGTCATCCCGCCGCCTATGCCCGAGGAGGCAGGGCCGTCGTGGTGGAACGATCGCATCTTTTACGAGGTTTTTGTACGCAGCTTTCAGGACAGCGATGGTGACGGCACCGGCGATTTGCAGGGGTTGATCGACCGGCTGGATTACCTCAATGATGGCGATCCCGAGGGCGGAGATGACCTGGGCGTGACCGGTTTGTGGCTGATGCCGGTCGCCGAGTCGCCCAGCTATCACGGCTATGACGTGGTCGATTACAAGACGGTAGAGCAGGATTACGGCAACAATGAGACGTTCAAACTGTTGATGGAAGAGGCGCACAAGCGCGGGATCGTCGTCATCGTTGACCTGGTGATCAACCACACCTCAAACCAGCACGCCTGGTTTCAGGACGCCGCTCGCGGCCCGGACGCACAACACCGGGATTGGTACGTCTGGTCGAATGAACCGCAGAGCTACCTGGGGCCGTGGGGGCAAAGTGTGTGGTACAAGCGCGGCGGCGCATACTATTATGCCATCTTTTGGCAGGGCATGCCCGATCTCAACTATCGCACCCAGGCTGTTACCGACGAGATGTACAGTGCCACCCGTTTTTGGCTGGAAGAGATGGGCGTCGATGGCTTTCGTATGGATGCCATTCGCCACCTGATCGAAGATGGGCAGCAACAAGAGAACACGACGGAAACGCATCAATGGCTGCAAGCGTATCACCGCTTTTACAAAAGCCTCAGTCCCCAGGCGATAACGGTGGGTGAAGTGTGGACGCGTTCCGAGGACGTCGTGCCCTATGTGGGCAACGAGATGGACATTTGTTTCGAGTTCGATCTGGCGTCGGCGATCTTGGACGGCGTGCGCGGCGGCGGCGCGTTCACCCTCGCTTCGGTGGTGCAAAAGACGGCCAAGCTGTATCCCCCCAATCAATACGCTACCTTTTTGACCAATCACGACCAGAACCGGGCCATGTCGCAACTGGGCAACGATCCCGCCAAGGCAAAAGCAGCGGCATCGATCTATCTCACGCTGCCCGGCGTGCCATTTCTCTATTATGGCGAAGAGATCGGCTTGACCGGGGAAAAGCCAGACGAGAACTTGAGAACGCCGATGCATTGGGCCGGTGACGCCGGCGCAGGATTCACCACGGGCACGGCCTGGCAGCGGATCAATACGGATTATCAGGACAAGAACGTGGCCAACCAGCTTGGCGATGCGGACTCGTTGTTGAACCACTACAGAGCGTTGATCCGCCTGCGATCGGCGTTTGCCGCGCTGCGCAGCGGCGAGATCGCCAACGTGTCGTCGGAAGCGCGCAGCGTGATCGCCTATCTTCGCCACAGCGAAACAGAGGCGATTTTGGTGGTGCACAACCTGGGCAACGTGGCGGTGGATGAATATGCGCTGTCCATACGGGCCAGCCCCATCGCGCCGGGGACGTATGCCGCTTACGAACTCTTGGCAGAGAGGGAAGGAGCCGACCTGGCGGTGGGTGAGACGGGCGCGTTCGCGGACTATGAACCGCTGCCGGCCCTGGAACCGCTGCAAAGTGTTGTGATTTTCCTGAGCAGGCAGTAGGTAGGGTGATCATGAAAGAGCCAGATGGATCAACGGGACGACCTGGCGCGGCGTCGCGCGCGGATATGATGGCCGAACTGGCGGCTTTGCGACAGCAGGTTGCCGGTCTCGAGGCCAAATACAACCAGGTCAAGGCGGACAGCGTCCGGCAGGCGGAGGCCCTGGCATCGCGGCAGCAGGATGACTTTTGGCACCAGGTTGTGGAAAGAGCAGGCGAAGGCATCGTCGTGAGCGATGGGGACGCTTTTCTCGTCTACAATCGTCGTATGCAAGAGATCAGCGGCTATACGCTGCAGGATACGGCGAGCCCGCACTTTTTGGACATGCTGTTTCCCGACCCCGCCGCCAGGGACAGCGCGGAAGCGTTTGTGGAAGCGCTGTTGCAAGGCCGGCGCGTCGACCACAGTGAATGGGAGATCACCCGAAAGGACGGTGAGAGACGGAATGTCCTCACCTCGGCCAGTGATTTTGTCCATGGCGGGCAGAGACTGTTCCTGATCGTGGTGCGCGACGTCACCACTCAAACCGCTGCCGCAGTTCACAATGCGCATTTATACCAGGTGGAACGAAAACGGGCCACCCAACTGGCGGTGGTCAATCGCGTCGCTCGCAAAGCCGCTTCGGCCCTGGTTTCGGACCAACTTTTGCAAGAGATCGTCGATGCGATCCAGGCAGGTTTTGGTTATTACAGCGTGATCTTGATGCCCCTCGATCCGGCAACCAACCAACTGCGGAACCAGGTTGTCGCCGGCGGCTTTAAAGAGATCGCTTCGCTAGATTACTGTCAAAAGGTGGGGGATGGGCTGATCGGCAGGGTGGCGAAAACGGGGCAGCCTCTCCTGGTCAACGACATCACCTGCGATTCCCGGTATATCGTCGGCTTTGGGCAGCAGGTGCCAACCAGGGCCGAGATGTGCGTGCCGCTCAAATTGGACGATCAGGTCATTGGCGTGCTCGACGTCCAAGAAGTGCATCGAGACGCCTTTGATGATACGGACCTCGTGGCCGTCGAAACGCTGGCCGATCAGATCGCGATCGCGATCCGCAACGCACACCTGTTCCAGTCGCAGCAGGAACAGCGCGCGCTGAGCGAGGCCCTGGCGAATGCCGCGGCGGTGGTCAACAGCACGCTGAATCTCGACCAGGTGCTGGATCACATCCTGGAGCAGGTGGAACGCGTCGTTGCCGGGGACGCATTCAGCATCATGTTGGTTGAAAACGAGGTGGCCCACATGGAGCGGTGGCGGGGATACGAGTCACTGGGCGCTGATGCCCAGCCCGTGGGATATGTGATGCCGATTGCGGACTATCCGAATTTTTCCAAAATGTCGCGCACCGGCAAATCGGTGGTCGTGCCCGACACATCCATCGATTCCGATTGGGTCCCGGGAAGGCCGGCCATTGCGCCAAACGTGGCCGCCCAACTGAATGTGGTGCCGGCAGACGATCGCAAATGGCGCAAGGCCTACGTCGGCGCGCCGATACAGATCCAGGGCAAGACGGCCGGGTTTTTGAACGTGGTTGGCTTGCACACGGGACAGTTTGGCCCCCAGGATGGCCAACGGTTAGAAACGTTTGCCAGCCACGCCGCAACGGCGATCGAGAACGCGCAATTGTACGAACAGGCGCGGCAGGATGCCGAGATGCGGGCTGTCCTGCTGGATGAGGTGAACCATCGCGTCAAGAACAACCTGACCGCGATCATGGGGCTGCTCCACGTCGAGCAGCGCTACCTGGAAGGGGAAGCGCGCTCGGCTTGCCGGCCGATGGTAGACGGGTTGATCAATCGCATCCAGGGATTGGCCACGGTCCACAGCATGCTCTCTGCGTCCGAATGGTCCTCTCTGCGGTTGAGCCAGTTGGCCGATCAAGTGATTCGAGCTTCTCTGCAGGTCTTGCTGCGAGACAAGCGTGTTGCGGTCGAGGTGTCTCCCTCTGGGGTCGAGGTGACGCCCGAACAAGCACACAGCCTGGCCCTGGTGATCAACGAGTTGGTCGCCAACACGGTCAAACACGCGCTTCTAGATCGCAATACCGCGCACATCAAGGTGGGCATCGCTCAGGATCCTGCTGCCGAGCACTCGGTTCGTTTCGAGTTTCGAGACGATGGCCCCGGATACCCGGAAGGTGTGCTGAAGGGCGTGCAGGGTAACGTGGGATTTGATCTGATTCCCAACATCGTACGCCGGAATTTGCAGGGGGAGCTGTCCATAAGTAACGATCGGGGGGCGGTGACGGTGATTCAGTTCAAGCTCGAACGATAGAGGAGGTCCGGATGATTGGAACCCGGCAGCGAGATATTCGCGTGTTGATTGCCGAAGACGACTATTTGATCGCCCAAGAGATCAAGGAACTGGCGCAAAGCGCCGCGTACACGATCGTCGGCGAAGCGAGCGATGGGCGTCAAGCCGTCGAGATGGTCAAGCAGCTTGCCGATACCCCTTTCAAGCCCGACGTCATCTTGATGGACATCAGGATGCCCCAAATCGATGGCATCGAGGCGGCGCAGCAGATCAACGACTGCTGCCCAACGCCGGTGGTCGTATTGACGGCATACGATACGCAAGATCTGGTCGAAAAGGCGAGCATGGCCGGCGTAGGCGCCTATCTGATCAAACCACCTACCCTTTCCGAACTGGAACGAGGGGTGGCGATCGCCATGGCGCGCTTTGAGGATCTCATCAGGCTGCGCCGCCTGAATTCGGAACTGGATGCGCGCAACCAGGAACTTGAGCAAGCCCTGTCCCAGGTGAAAACGTTGAGCGGCCTGCTGCCCATTTGTGCGTCCTGCAAAAAGATCCGCGACGACGATGGCCAGTGGTATGATGTGGCCGTATACGTACGAGATCACACTCAGGCCGACTTTACGCACAGCCTGTGCCCGGACTGCCTGAACGAGCTCTATCCCCCCGATCAGTATCCCTATCTGTACGATACCGAGTCATAGATGGAGACACATGCGATGAAGACTGCCCGGCAGCGAGCCTCACATTTTTGCAACCATGAGCGTGCATTTCACCTGGGGGATCTGGTCACCGAACAGGCGCACCCGCTCACCGCCCATCTGTCCGATACGATCCGGTCGGATACGGCGGCGGGCGTGCGCTTGCTGCTCCGGGTCGACGAGTCCACGCTGCCGGCGGTGGAACGAGCGCTGGCGGACGCGGCATTTGCCGAGTTGGTCGACGCGCTGCGCGAGGCTTTGCTCGCCGGGCGGCGCGTTTTTTTCACCGGCTGCGGCGCGACCGGGCGGTTGAGCATTTTGCTCGAAGCGCGTTGGCGGCGGTTTTGGCACAGTTTGCGCGCCGACCGGCCGGATCTGCTGGCCAAACTGCCCGACCTGCAAGATCGGGTGTTCAGCGTGATGGCCGGCGGCGATTTTGCGCTGATCAAATCGGTGGAGGGCTTTGAGGATTACGCCTATTTCGGCGAGCACCAGATCGCCGAGGGTGGCCTCGCTGCCGGCGACGTGGTGGTGGCGATCACCGAAGGGGGAGAGACCTCTTTTGTGATCGGCACGGCGTGGAAGGGAATCACAGAAGGGGCGCGCGTCTTTTTCGTCTATAACAATCCCAGCGACGTGCTGCGCCGCCACGTCAAACGCTCGCGCGAGGTGATCGACGACGAACGGATCACCAAACTGGACCTATCCTCGGGGCCGATGGCCGTTGCCGGCTCGACGCGTATGCAGGCGACGACGCTGGAACTGCTTGTGGTCGGCGCCGCACTGGAGACGGCGCTGGTGCAAATTTTATCTCGCAGCTTGAACGGCGGCGACCTC
>JAFGJF010000361.1 GCA_016929205.1 Anaerolineae bacterium | reverse complement strand
GCGCGACGCGCGCGAACTGCGCGTCAAAGAGACGAACCGCATCGCCACGGTGGTGGAGGAACTGTCCAAGATGGGCGCAAACATTGCACCACGTGACGACGGGTTTGTCGTCACCGGCCCGACCCCGCTGCGCGGTATGGTCGTCGACAGCCACGGCGACCACCGGCTGGCTATGGCACTGGTCATCGCCGGTCTGGTGGCGGAGGGCGAAACGGTCGTGCAGAACACGGACTGTATTGCCGATTCGTTTCCGGGGTTTCGCGCGCTTTTACTCAAGCTTGTGGATGGAGCCGAATGAACGTGGATCTAGAGTAGTCTTGTTCGAGCTCACAGACAGACATGGATGAACGGGGATTTCGTTTACGTAGGTCACGTTTGCAGCGTGACGCTCTACAGTAAAGGTGAATAATTGACCAAATTTTACCAAGGCGTACAAACAGTCGACTGGCATCACGACGAGTCTCAAGTTTTGGCAAAAACGTTTCTGGGATCACATCATTCGAGATGTTCAAGACCTGGAACGACATTTGGATTACATACACTATAACCCGGTCAAGCACGGTTGGTCAGACAAGCCGGAGAATTGGTCGCATAGCTCGTTCTTGGAATGGAAGAAACGAGGCGCTTATACTGATGGGTGGGGGGGGAATATCCCATCGTCGTTAAGAGGATTCGATGATTGCGTTGGGGAATAGGGCAATTTCGGCACGCTGCAAGCGGTGTCCTATGAGAGGCGGGGGATACAGTGGCGAGCGGTGAGTAGAGGCGGCACGCTGCAAGCGGTGCCCTACGAGAGGGAGCAGGAACGATGAAATTGATTGACGAGCAACTGGCCATTTTGATGCAAGGTGTCGAGTTTGGCGATGAGCAGATTAAAGAGGTGATGGCGGCCGAACTGCGCGAACGGCTGGCCGAGGGCCGCCCGCTGCGCGTGTACTGCGGCTACGATCCCACCGCGCCCGACATTCACCTGGGGCACACGGTGACGATGAACAAGCTGCGCCAATTCCAGGAACTCGGCCACGAGGTGACGTTCCTGATCGGCTCTTTCACCGGTCTGATCGGCGATCCGAGCGACAAGGACAGCGTGCGCAAGCAGCAGACGCCCGAGCAAGTGATTGAAAAAGCGCAGAGCTATGCCGATCAGGCGTTCAGGATCCTCGATCGCAGCAAGACGCACGTTCGTTACAACGGCGACTGGCTGTCCAGGTTGTCTTTTGCCGATGTGATCGAACTGGCGGCGCATTTCACCGTGCAGCAGTTCCTGGCCCAGGATCGTTTTAGCAAGCGGCACGCGAAAGGCGATCCGATCTGGCTGCACGAATTTATGTACGCCTTGATGCAGGGTTATGATGCCGTGCAGATGCAGACCGACGTCCAGGTCGGTGGGACGGAGCAGTTGTTTAACCTGATGGCCGGTCGCAAGCTGCAAGAAGCGTATGGTCTCAAACCCCAGATCGTGCTTACCTTGCCGATCCTCGTCGGTACCGATGGACACTTGCGCATGTCCAAGACGACCGGCAACGTTATCGGCATCGCCGAGCTGCCGGAAACGATGTACGGCAAGGTGATGAGCATTCCCGACGAGGCCATGCTCAATTTTTACACCTTGATTACCCGCTTTGGGCCGGACGAGATCGCTTCGGTCGAACGCGGTTTGGCCGATGGCAGCCTGCACCCAATGGAGGCCAAGAAAAAACTGGCCTTCGAGATCGTATCCAGCCTGTACGACGATGATACTGCCGAGCAAGCCGCTGCGCATTTTGAACAGGTTTTCCAGCAGGGCGATCTGCCCGACGAGATGCCGACCTTTGCGCCGGCGTTATCCGAAATCAACATCGTCGATCTGCTGACCGCGGCCAAGCTAGCGCTTTCAAAAAGCCACGCGCGCCGGTTGGTACAGCAGGGCGGCGTCAAACTCGACGGCGAAACGGTGGACAGGATTGAACAGACGGTTGTCGTTCAGGCTGGCCTCGTTCTTCAGGTTGGCAAACGCAAATTCGTGCGGCTCGCCAACCGTCAAACGTAAGACAAAGCAGGTTTTTGTTTCCCTGTGGTTTGATGGTTGACGATGGGCGCGACTGATGATTTCAAGGAGACCACCATGATCACTGCAGAGACCAAACTCGTCGGCGTGATGGGCTGGCCGATTGCGCATAGTCTGTCGCCGGCGATGCACAATGCGGCCTTTGATGCGTTGGGGATGAACTGGTGTTACGTCGCTTTCGCGGTGCAGCCGGGGCAGGTCGGAGCAGCCGTTGAGGGACTCAAGGCGCTGGGCTTTTGTGGCTGCAACGTCACCGTGCCGCACAAAGAGGCAGTGATCCCGACCCTCGACCACGTCCCCGAGCGCGTGCGGCGTTTTGGGGCGGTCAACACGCTGATTTTCGATCGCGATGGCGACGGCCGCTGTATGCTGACCGGCGAGAACACGGACGTGCAGGGCCTGATCCGCTCGCTGCAGCGGGCGGGGTTTGAATCAAAGGGGAAAAAGGTGCTTGTCGTCGGCGCGGGTGGGGGCGCGCGCGGCACGGTCTATGCGTTGTGCGAGGCTCAAGTCGCTGAAATCACCGTGCTCAACCGCACCGAGGCCCGCGCGCACGCCCTGGTCGGTGATTTGACAAAAACCGCACAACGCACACAATTAAAAGCCGGGGCGCTTGTACCAGGGCGGCTGATCGACTGCGCGCGGGAGGCAGACCTGCTGGTCAATACCACGTCGCGGGGCATGTGGCCCCACGTCGACGTTTCGATCTGGCCCGATGACGAATCGATCCCATCACACCTGGCGGTATGCGATCTCGTCTACCGCCCGCTGGAAACCAGGCTGCTACACCAGGCCCGCGCATCGGGCGCGCTGGCGATCGACGGGCTGGAAATGCTCGTCGCCCAGGGCGCGCTCTCGTTCCAGATGTGGACCGGGCGCTGGCCGCCGGAAGACGTCATGCGCGGGGCATGCCAGGCCGTTCTGCAAGGGCGAACCTAGCCTGTGGTTTGGCGCGTCACGAATCACGAATCACGACTCCACTGCAAAAAGGTCATTTGAACCGCGAAGACGCCAAGAACGCCAAGATTACGCAAGTTTTTAGATGTTGAGAACGATTGCCGATACTTTGTTTTCTTTGCGCTGCAGTGAACTCCACTGCCTGCGACCTTTGCGGTGGGATGTTTTTTCAGTAGAGACACATCACATTTCTGCAGCTAGGATTGCATATTATGAGCAAACTTACCTTTCTCACTGCCGGCGAGTCGCACGGCCCGTGCCTGACGGCGATCGTTGAAGGGCTGCCGGCCGGGCTTGTGGTGGACGAAGCGGCAATTAACCGCGACCTGGCCCGGCGGCAAGGAGGCTATGGCCGCGGCGGGCGGATGAAGATCGAACAGGATCAGGTGCAGATCCTGAGCGGCGTCATCGATGGCATGACGACCGGCGCGCCGTTGACGCTACGCATCGACAATCGCGACTGGACAAACTGGCAAAAACGCTGGGCGGCGGGCACCGGCTCCGATGACCTGCCCAAGCTGACCGTGCCCCGGCCCGGTCACGCCGATTATGCAGGCATGATCAAGTACGGGCTGGATGACGCACGGCCAATCCTGGAGCGGGCCAGCGCGCGCGAGACGGCAGCGCGGGTGGCGGTGGGGGCATTGGCCAGGCTGCTGCTGGTCCAATTCGGCATGGCCGTCGGCAGTTACGTGAGCGAGATCGGCGGCGTGGTGGCTGCGATCCCT
>JAFGJF010000360.1 GCA_016929205.1 Anaerolineae bacterium | reverse complement strand
TCACCAGGCTGTAAAACATACCCTCGTGTCGTTCGCCGGTCTGCAATTCGTCCCACTCGATCGCATCGGGGATGATCGACCAGGGCAGCACGTGTGCCGCAGCCACGCCAACACCGGCCAGCACGCACAGGAACACGATCGGTGCCAGGCTGGTCGATGCGTTGACGGTGATCAGCACCAACTGCACCACGGCCCAGAAGGCGATCCCGGCCACGTAGGCCCATTTTTTGTTCCAGCGTCGTGCTGCCCGCTCCCAAATGGGCAAGGTCAAGATCGCGGTGACAAAAATGGAGCCCATGATCAGATCGCTCTGTGCCTCGCGCTGGGCGACATAGCGGACAAAGTAGAGCAGCGCTGTCTGGACGACGTTGACGGAGACCCAGGTCAAGAGCATGATCCCCAGGCCAAAGACAAAGGGGCGGTTCTTCACGGCGGCTTGGATCGACTCCCGCAGCCTGGGTTGGGCCTGCTCGATATTGATCTGCCGCTCCCGCGTGCCGAAAAACGTGATCAGGAGCGGCAGCGCGCTCACCAGGCCAAAAGCGGCACCCATCCACCACACGCGCGATGTGTTGGCAGGTGAAAACGACTTGACCATGACGATGGGTACGGTGAATGCAATCAGGCTGGCCAGGATGGAAAAAAACATGCGATAAGAAGTGAGTGCGGTACGCTCGTCATAGTCGAGGGTCAGCTCGGGGGTGAGGGCAAAGTAGGGCATATAGACAAATGTTGCCGCCGCATCATAGACGACATAAGCGATGGCGTAATAGATAGCCAGTGCCAGTTCGCTGTCAAACGGCGGCCGCCACCACAGCATCGAAAAAGCCAGGGCAAAAGGCAGGAAACCAAACAGCAAAAAGGGACGCCGCCGCCCCCAACGTGTTCGCGTGCGATCCGAGATGTAGCCGATTAGCGGATCGTTGACGTAATCCCAACTGCGCCCTACAAAGATCGCTGCCGCCGCGGTCGCAGGCGATATGCCGACCACGTCGGTCAAAAAAATAGCAAAATAGGCGCCAATAATCGTCCCGGTCAGACTGAAACCGGTATCCCCAACGCCATACATCAATTTGGTACGACGGGACAGTTTTTCAGACATGGATTCTCCCCAGCGCTCATCCGAGAATGGATCTCGCCCTCATCCCTGAATGCGGATATTACCCCCCAAGTACGAGTTGGCCAAGAACGATAACACGTTTTGGGCATACTGGTTTCGATAATGAAACAACTTGCGGATTTTGCGGAAAACGGGTAAAGTATATATAGAGTTGGGGGACGAGTTCGAGAGTTGGGACCGTTTGTTCGGTCTCTATTGGCAGGAGAGCAACATGTCTGAAGAAAAAGATTCACCGATCGCGCATCACGTTTTGTCCAGCATTGCACACGATTTGCGCAGCCCTCTCAATGCCATTATTGGTTTCTCGCGCATCATGATCAAGGGTCTGGATGGGCCGCTGTCCGATATGCAGCTCACAGACCTGGAGGCCATCTATACCAATGGGCAGATGATGCTCGAGATGGTAAACAACGTGATCGACCTGGGAAAAGCCGAAGCGGGCAGTTTGACTCCAGGCAATGCCCAGGTATACCTGGAACCAGTTGTGGAAAAAGTCATCTCGCAGGCTGCATCTCGAATCCCTGACGACATGATCCAGATCGAATCAGAATCCAGCGATCTGTTGATCTCTGTGCAGGTAGAAGAAACCCATATCCAACAGCTTTTGGTCGATCTTTTATCGGTAGCCATCCACTTTGTACAGGCCGGCCGCATCGTGCTCAAGTTGGAGAGCGACAGGTCGAATGCCATCTTGTCTATTGTCGGTACCGCCACCGAAGCGCTGTCGCCTGGCGTGTCTGGTGTTGTAGAAGCATATCGGTCTGGAGGGCAATCGCCGGAGCACCGGATCGACAATGAGAGCCTCAAATTGCTGGTTTCCGACAAGCGCGTTGCCCTGTACAGGGGCTCGTTTTGGATCGACATGCCGTCGGACAACGAGTTCGTGCTGGCGTTCCAGATACCTACGATCCGGTCCCAAACTTGACCCACATCCGGAGTGATTTTTTGAGTGGTTCCAGGTCTATACCGGCTAGTTCATCATCGGGAAAGCAGTTGTGAAGCTGTTGGTCGAGCAGCTTGACGCCAACTTGTTCCAATGCCGAACGGATGGCCAGGACCTGGACAATCGTATCGGAGCAGTCGCGTCGTTCTTCGATCATGCGTTGCAGGCCGCGTATCTGTCCTTCAATCCTGCGCAACCTATCCAGTAACTGCTTTTCACCTGGCTGCTCTTGTGTTTCGATAGTATTCCTCCCATTTGTGACTTGACAAAGGGTATCAAGTGTGGTATACTGTCTCTCAGATACCCATACCCCCTACGGGTATATAGATAGTATACACTTGAATGTGAATGTTGTCAAGCCGTATGACTGGGTGATTTCAGAGGGGGACTGTCTCCAAAATGGGGAATAAGCAGGTTAGCCTGGTTTACAAAAAAGATATGTCAAGGTCTTGCTAAAGGAGCAAAATATGAGTGACTTGGTAGCGCATCTTCAGGATGACGAGTTTCAAACAAAGGTTCTGGAATCCAAACTGCCTGTTCTGATTGATTTCTGGGCACCGTGGTGTTTTCCTTGCCGGAATCTGGCGCCAATTGTCGAGGAATTGGCCGGGGATTACGAGGGCAAGGTTACCTTTTACAAAATGAACACGGATGAAAACCCCAAGACGCCGGGACAGCACGGGATCATGAGCATCCCTACGCTGCTTTTGTTCAAAGGTGGCAAGCTTTTGGATAAAAGCGTCGGTCTGAAGGGCAAGGGCGATTTGGCCAAATTCATCGACGACGCCATCTAGGTTTGTGGTGGCTGGGATGAAAACATTCGTGCGCGAGAATGGGCTGTTTCTGTTCGTGCTCCTGATCCTGGTAGGGGCCTTTGTGGTGCTTCGTACCAAAGGCACGAAATTTGGCTCCCTGGACGAGTTCGACACCGCGATTGCTTCCGGGCAGCCCGTTGTGGTCGAGTTTTATGGCAACACTTGAAGCACCTGCCTGGTGGCAAAACCCATCGTGGATGGGATCGCAAAGGACTTGCACGATCGCATTGAGGTGATCAGGCTGGACGTGTGGAGCGACATCGGCAGGGCAGCGGCACAGCGATATGGCGTACGCGGCATTCCTACTTTGCTCGTGTTGGATGGTGTAGGGCAGGTCCAGGATGTGCAGGTGGGCGTACCCGATCGCAAGCACACGGTCGAGGTCGCAAGCAAGCTATTATTGGATGAATAGAGTATTGGGTTTTGTGGCATAGTGGAGGATAGAATGGCAGAAGCATTAGCACAGGTTGTTGTATTGGGACACAGTCAGGCAGAAGTTTGTACCCGGGGTTGAGGCCCTCGCCGGTCTTCGGCGGAGACCACACAATTGGTAAAGGGGTACATCGAGCGCGTCTATGGCAATCGCGTCAGCGTCGAGTATTATGATGTGGCTAAACCCGAGGTTCGTACTGATTTTACCGATGTTGTCGCACAGGCAGAGGCGCGTTATTGGCCGTATCCATTGGTCCTGGTCAACGAGAAACCGGTGATGGCCGGTCACGTTGATGCTTACGGGATAATGGGTGTGTTGAGAGAAGAATTGCAGCAGGAGCAAGGAGCGTAGGCGATGCCCATTTTTGAATACGTGTGCCAGAACTGCGGCGCCAAATTTGAAAAGCTGGTCCTTTCGAGCCGTCGCAAGACAAATCTGCAATGCCCACAGTGCGGTGCAGAGGACGTAAAAAAGGCGCTCTCGGTTTGTTGTTCGGTTGCCAACGGCGCCGGCAGTGGTGCAAGCAGCGCTGCGGCGGGCTGCGGCCCTTCCGGTTGAGGGATTCGCCGCAACTGAGAACCGGTGGTTCTCGTCAAACGATCAAACTAGCCCACAACGTGTGGGCTAGTTTTTTTTGTCGTGCTTGTTGTGCCGGATCACGATTCAGCTCTATACGTTCTCCAAAATAGCTGTCCGTGCGGGCTGGCCTCGTCATCCAGCTCATCCCGCCAGCGCACCAATTCTGCACTCAAACGGCTTACCTGTTCCGCATAGCCGCTGTCACCGGCCAGAGTGTTCAACTCCCACGGATCGCGCTCGATGTCAAAAAGCTGTGTTGTCTGTTTGCCGTCGACGGCGTAGGCGATCAGCTTGTAATGCTCGTCACGCACGCAGCGCTGCAAACCTCTGTAGGCGAAATACATCGTCTCGCGGATCCGGTCATTATTTCGCATAGCGGGAACGAGGCTCTTACCCTCGACCGTACCGGGGATGGGGATGCCGATCAGATCGCACAGCGTGGGATAGATGTCGAACAGGTAACAAAAGGCATCGCTTTGTTTGCCCTGTGGGATGCCGGGGCCGCACATGACCAGGGGAACGCGCAGGCTGTGGTCGTACATGTTTTGTTTGCCCATCAGACCGTGCTGACCCAGAGCCAGCCCGTTGTCCCCGGCAAAAATGACGATTGTATTGCCGGCGTGCCCGTTTCTGGTCAATGCTTCCATCACTCGTGCCATCTGGGCGTCGGCGTGGGTAATCATGGCATAATACTCGGCGATGTGGCGGCGGATCTCGGTTTCCGTGCGCGGCCACGCGGCCAGTTTTTCATCGCGCACGTTCAGCTCGCCATTGTCAAAGGGGTGCTCTGGCATAAAATTGGGCGGCAGGGCGATCGCGTCCGGATCGTACATGTCCAGGTATGTCTTGGGCATCGTGCGTGGGTCGTGCGGGGCCATAAACGACAGGTACATAAAAAAGGGCGCACCGGCATCGTACCCGTCCAAAAAGTCGATCGCCGCCTCGCAAAACAGCTCGCTCGAATGTTTGCCGGCGGTGACGTGATCGCAGCGCCGGTAGGTGACCTCGTTGGAATAATATGGGTCCTTGACGATCGGGCAGGCCAGGTCGTACCGGCCGGTTGGGTCAAAGTCGCAGGCCGGCACGTTCCAATGATCCTCCATCCCCCCAAAAAAGATCTCGGCTCCGTCGGTGAAACTGCGCGCGTACGATGGCGGGCCGTTGTGCCACTTGCCCGTGCCAAAGGTACGATACCCCGCTCGCCGCAGCGTCTCTCCCAGCAGCACGTGCGCGGCGGGGATGGCTTGTCCTTCCCGTTCGAGGTGAAACAGTGTGCGCCCGGTCATCAACATCGCCCGGCTGGGCATGCACACCGCGCCTGACGTGCCGCCCATGATGTGGGCGTGGGTAAAGGTCGTGCCCTGGTGGATCCACGAATCCATGGTCGGCGTCGAGATGGCCTGGTTTCCCAGCGCCCCGAGCGTGTCAAAGCGCTGGTCATCGGTAAAGAAAAAGAGGATGTTGGGGCGGCTTGGCTGTAGGGTGCGCATAATTTCTCCCTTCAAACGTGCAATTGTCTTCTTGTAAGCTAACCCGTGTGTGCGTGGTGTGGTGCAGTACCTGGTGAGTATAATCGACTCATCATGGTTTGTCAATTGCGATCAGGGGGCCCGTCCAAGTTCGTACTTACTGACCGGCACTGAACCCACTTGTGTGGATGTGCCGCAGGAACAGGTGGGAATGAGTTTGTATACAAGCATCTACCTGGGCGCGGCGAGATCGGCGTCCCTTGGCTCAACGTAGTCGCTGCAAGGCGGCATCGGTTTCATCCAGGTCGAACCGTTCGGGATCAAATTCGCCGCCGATCCACTCCAGATAGTCGTCGTGTTCGGGGTGGCCAGGATCCTGGATTGCTTCCAGGAAACCATAATATCCCCAAATGCCACCCACGTCCTCGGGCGGGCAGGCGCGCCGGCCTTTGATGCACGCCGGGTAGGCGACGCCCTGTTCCGAGGGCATGATTTTCTCCACCAGCAGCACGTGATCCCAACTGTCGCCAAAGTCGTATTCGTAGATGAACTTGGTTCCCTCGCCGGGCACGATCCGATCGAGCCTGATCTTGCGCTCGTCCAGCACCGGCTCCCAGTCGTCCGGCGACGGGACGCCAAAGTGCACCCCATCTATGGTGAACAGGTGCAGGTGATAATCAAGCCAGCCCATCACTGCCTGGATGATGTCGTGCAGTTTGCCCAGCGTGGTGTCGCCGCGCACGAGAACGCGTCGCCAGATCGGTGGCTTGCTGCCGCTCAAGGTGATCTTGATCTGGTAAATCGAAACGGCGGACATGGTGCTCTCCTTTCTGTGAATAAACAGGTGTCAGGATTTTCAGGATTGTGTCGTTGATGATTATAGTACGAAAAGGAAAGATGCGCTACAGAGGCGACATGTGCCGCTTGTGCCAGAATGGGCGAGGCCCAACGCTGTCTTGACACAGGCGACGAGATCGGATATACTGATGATCAGATATCCTGATCACCTGATCAGCTGATTGTCAGAACAAAGGGAGAGAAAGTATGGTGGATACCCTGTCCGTTCAAGTCGCCAAACGGGGCACGATCACGCTGCCCAAGCCTCTGCGCGACCGCTACCACATCCAGGAGGGCGATGGCCTGACCCTGCTCGATCTGGGCGGCACGTTTGTACTTACGCCGGCCCGTTCCGAGATCGACGTGCTGGCAGACCGCGTGTGCGAGGCGCTGCAGGCGCAGGGCGAAACACTAGAGTCGATGCTGCACGCACTGCGCGAGGAGCGAGATCGTGTCTACAACGAATCCTGTTCCTCCGAGAGTTAGTTTCTTTCTGGATGCCAGCGCGCTTTTTGCCGGCATTTTTTCCGATACCGGCGGGGCGCGAATGCTGCACAAATTGGCCGAGGGTGGGTTGATCGACCTGGTGATCAGCGCCCAGGTCCTGGCCGAGATCGAACGTGCGCTGCGGCGTAAAGCGCCGGACGTGCTGGGACACCTGGCGCTTTTACTCGACCGCGCGCGGTGTCGCGTCGTGCCCACGCCAGCGCGAGAAGAAGCCGAGCGCTGGTATGATTACATCCTCTATGCGCCCGATGCCTCGGTTTTTGCCGCTGCCGTCCTCGCTCGTGTCGACTATTTTGTGACCCTCGATCGCCAGCATCTGCTGGGCCATGCCGCTCTGGAACGGGCCTCTCCGGTGTGCATGGGT
>JAFGJF010000359.1 GCA_016929205.1 Anaerolineae bacterium | reverse complement strand
TCGTCTGACATAACTGGTCCTTTCTCCGCCCTCATTATACACTAATTTCCGGAGAAAGGTTGTCTCACTCATGCTAACACAGAGGGCTATTGCGGGATCTCGGAACCGGCATTTTGGAGGGGCTATGGTGCGGCCCGTGACGAGTCGCCCTCGGCACGGATCCGGCAGCGATTCTACTTGCTCTACGAGGTGCAAAAGTACATCGTCATCCACCTGTTGCGGCGGCAGGATCCGGTGGGCGCGCGGCGCTACAAGGAGCGCAGCCTGCAAATGGCGATCCCATTGGTGCGTGCCGCGGGGGATGCGTCGTTTTGCCTGCCTAACGGTGGCTAGATCAAGATGTTCTAAACCGGCAACATCGTTGTGGGTCATTGCCAGAAAGACGATTGTATTGCCAAGAAATTCTGAACGTGATAGAATGGGCGTGCATAACGTGGTCGACGGCGCGATCGATGGGACAAACCGAATGTCCCCTGCGTCGATCCAGGCGTCTCGTTCATCCTATACTATATTTAGGAGGTCTCGGATGGATCCATTCGAAATCGCCGCGCAGAATTTCAAGCGCCATTTGTGTGAAAACCGTTATCCTGGCCGTGGCCTGGTGATTGGGCGATCGTCCAGCGGCGATGCCTGGGCGCAAGTCTATTGGATCATGGGCCGCAGCGCGCACAGCCAGAACCGCCGCTTTGTTGTCGATGGTTCGGTGCTGCGCACCGAGCCGATCGATGCCAGTCTGGTCAAAGATCCAAGCCTGATTATCTATGAAGGGATGCTCGAACTACCGGGCGTCTATCTGGTCAGCAACGGGGACCAGACGCGGACGATCTATGAGGCGCTGCAGGTTGGGGGCACGTTCGACAGCGCACTGGGCACGCGGGAACGCGAACCGGATCCCCCACATTATACGCCGAGGATCAGCGGGATGTTGGCACTGCAATCACCGGCCAGCCTGACGCTGAGCCTCCTCAAGGCCAACCCGGCTGATCCCGAGCAAACCGATCGTTTCACCTATCGCTCTGCCTTGCCGCCGCCGGGCCTTGGGTTCGGGTTGACGACCTATATGGGCGACGGCAGTCCACTGCCCAGTTTTGTGGGCGACCCGCTGCTGTTGCCCTGTACCGGCAGCGCAGAGGCGATCCTGGGTGCGTATTGGGATGCGTTAAATGCCGATACCCGCGTTTCGCTGGCTGTCAAATGGATCGCGGCCAAAGGCGGTGCAGGGCGGATCATTGTTCGTAACCGGTTTGGTGATACAGAATGATCCGCCGTCTAGCGTATGTTTTTATCCTATTTTTGTTCCTATCAAGTTGTACTGCAAAGGAGGAAACAATGTCGTTCGAGGATGTGCTTGCCCCCGACGCCGTGGTTGAAAAGGTCGCCGGGGAGTTCCAGTTTACCGAGGGGCCGGTGTGGATATCCGATGGTAGTTACCTGCTCTTTTCCGATATCCCGGCCAGCATCATTTACAAATGGGTGCCGGGGGCAACTGAGGCCATCCCGTATCGTACGCCCAGCGGCAACTCGAACGGGCTGACGCTGGACACGGAAGGGCGGCTGCTGGCTTGCGAACACAGCAATCGCCGTGTATCACGCGCTGAAAGGGACGGCGCGATCGTCGTGCTGGCCGACAGCGATGGCGGCAAAAAGCTCAACAGCCCCAACGACATTGTTGTCCATTCAAGCGGCAGGATCTATTTTACCGACCCGCCGTATGGCCTGCCGCAGCAAAAGGTGGGCAAGGAACTCGACTATAACGGCGTGTACCGTCTCGATCCCGATGGGACTTTGCATCTGCTCGATGATAGTTTTGATCGACCTAACGGCCTGGCCTTTTCGCCTGACGAAAAGACGCTCTATGTCGATGACTCGCAGCAAATGCTGATCCGGGCTTTTGACGTACAGGGAGATGGATCGCTGGCCAACGGGAGGGTCTTTGCGGAACTCAAAGAGGTGGGCAAAGACGGCGTGCCCGATGGCATGAAGGTCGACGTGGAGGGCAATGTCTTTTGCACCGGGCCGGGCGGGATCTGGGTTTTCGATCCACAAGGCGCACTACTGGGCAAGATCGAACCAGCCGAGGTGCCGGCCAATCTGGCCTGGGGCGATGCCGACGGCAAAACGTTGTACATCACCGCGCGGACGGGGCTTTACCGGGTGCGCGTTGAAACCGGTGGCACGCTGCCGGGCGGCAAATAGCGATCGGTGGTCGAGATTCGACAGCTACAAAAGGGTGATGCGGGCTTGCTGCTGGCTTTCTACAACGAGCGGGGTGCTGCTTCCAGGCGCACGTTTGCACCGTTGGGCCAGATGACGACGCTCGATGTCTGCCGGGGCATTGTCGATGACAACACGTCTGAGGCGGGGGGTGGTTTCAGCCTGGTTGCCACAGACGGCACGGAGATTGTCGGCTGGGGATTCATCTACAAGCTGGGTGTCAGCAAGCCGACATTGGGTCTCGCTGTGGCTGATGCCTATCACGGCCAGGGTATTGGGTCATCCTTGATCGAAGGGGTGCTGGACGTCGCCCGCGAACGGGGGCTGTCGCATGTCGAACTCACCGTGGTGCAGGACAACGAGGTTGCCTGGCGTCTGTACAGGAAATACGGCTTTGTCCGCTATGGCGAGTGCACGGGTGAGGATGGGCTGCCCTATTTTCAGATGCGAAGAGAGATAGAATAGAGGGAACGATGATGCGCGATTATCAGATTGCTTGTGCTCAATTTGAAGCTGTGCCGGGTGCCAAGAGCGACAACATTGAGCGGATGATCCAGTACGCGCGCCAGGCTCGCGACCAGGGGTGTGACCTGGTTTTGTTTCCAGAGTTGATCGTGACCGGCTACCTGGCTGCCATCAAGATCCCACCGCTGGCTGAGCCGATCGATGGCCCCAGCGTAGAGCGGCTGGCACGCGCGGCGGAAGCGATCGGCATCAACATCGCCTTTGGTTTTGCCGAACTGGACGCGCAGCAGGGAGTCCGCTATAACAGTATGGTCGTTCTCGACCGGCGTGGAAAGGTCGCCAGTGTATATCACAAGATCCACCTGTGGGGTAGGGAAAACGACTGGGCTACGCCAGGTGGCAACCTGTCTTTGTTCGAGTTGGACGGCATACGGTTCAGCGGCTGGATCTGCTATGACACCCGCTTTCCCGAGGTGGCGCGTGCGGCGGCGCTGGCGGGTGCAGAGGTGGCCCTGGTGCCGACGGCCTGGCTGGGGCCGGTTGACGAGTGGCAGTTGGCGCTGCGCGCGCGAGCGTTGGATAATAGTATGTTTGTCGCCGGTGCGGACATGATCAATCCCGATCCGCAGCTCCACTGCAAAGGGGCAAGCCTCATCGCCGATCCCAAGGGGCATGTCCTGGCACAGGCCGAATTGGGCGAGGACGGGATCGTCTATGCTCGCTTGCGTGCTGATGTCCTCGAACAGCAGCGCAAACGGGTCGCGCTGTTGGAAAACCGGCGCCTGGATTTTTTTGAAAAGGAGTGATTATGCTTTCCCATAACTATCCATTCGATAAATTGAACCTTGTTGCCAGATCGGATTGGCACCCTTTTCCAACGATCGTTAACCGCGAGGGCTGGGATGGCCTGCCTGAGTCGGTGCGCGCGGCTTATCTAACTCAGGGCAAAGCGCTGCAAGGTGAGGAATGGCCGCTGCTGCTGGCCGTGCGTTATCTCGATTTTGCCCGCGACGGCAACCGCACGCGCTTTGCGACACCACGCTCTCAGCGGAGAACGATGCTGGCCGGGTTGGTCGTCGCAGAATGTATGGAAAACGAGGGGCGTTTTCTTGACGAGATCGTCAACGGGATCTGGTTGATCTGCGAAGAGTCGAGCTGGTGCGTGCCGGCCCACGTCCGGGTGCAAAAGGCGGGAATCGGCCTGCCCGATACGACCGAACCGGTCGTCGATTTATTTGCCGCCGAGACGTCGGCGTTGTTGGCCTGGGTTCATTACCTGCTTGGCGACAAGCTGGACCTTGTTTCGCCGCTGGTGCGCCCGCGCATTCGACGTGAGATCGAGGCGCGGATCCTCGCACCCTATCTGGAGCGCGACGATTTCGGTTGGATGGGCTTTATCGGCAGCCGGGTGAACAACTGGAACCCGTGGATCAATTCCAACGTGCTGACCAGCACGCTGCTGATGGAAACGGATGAGGGAAAACGCAAAGAAACGGTGTTCAAATGCATGCGCAGCATCGATTGTTTTGTCGATCCCTATCCCCAAGATGGTGGCTGTGACGAAGGTCCCGGCTACTGGGGGCGCGCGGGTGCGTCGCTGCTCGACTGCCTGGAGCTGCTCTACTCGGCGACGGATGGGCAGGCGGATGTGTACGGCGATCTGCTGATCCAGGAGATCGGCAAATTTATCTATCGCGTGCAGATCAGCGGCGACTATTTTGTGAATTTTGCCGA
>JAFGJF010000043.1 GCA_016929205.1 Anaerolineae bacterium | reverse complement strand
TTGGCGGGCCGATCCCGGTCGGCGACTATGCTCGCGTGGGTAACGACGAAATCGGGCGCGAAATCATTCGTTCGATCGGCCAGTCGCCTGCCATCCTGATGAAAAACCACGGTGTGTTCACCATTGGGGGCAATCCTACGGCCGCACTCAAAGCCGCGGTTATGGTTGAAGACGTTGCCCGGACGGTCTGGTTGGCGCTGCAACTCGGTCAGCCACAAGAGATACCGCCGGAAGAGGTCGCCCGTGCCCGGCGCCGCTACGAAACCGAATACGGGCAATAATCGCGCGCAAGCCGGCCCATTACCACACTTGCACCACGATCCAAGGTGTGAGCCACACCTCGAGCATGGCGGCGACGATCAGCATCGGGATGATCAAAAAGACCATCAGCTTGGCAAAATCGGCCAGGGTCATCAATACCCCTTGAGAGAGCGTCATCCCGGGCGGCGGCGAAACGACAGCCGCGCCAAGGCGCAAGGCCAGGCCGGTGGCAATGATCGCTGCCGGCATTTCTATAATGCCGTGTGGCAGGATAAAGGTCGCCAAAAAGAGCAGCGGACTCGCGCCCATCATCGGCATCTGGCCGGCAAAGACCCCGATGACTGCAATCGGGATCATGAGCAGCACCAGTGCGATCGAGCCAAAGGAAAAGAGCCCCAAGAACGCTTCCAGCACCAGCACCCGCAGGTTGTGAAACATGATCCCCCACACGTTAAAACTGGGCAGAAACCCAACGTTGGGCACGTCTTTGAATGCGTCTTCCGGCACATCCAGACTGATCGCCCCCTCCGGCAAAGGGAACTTGATCGCATAGCCCCAGCCAACAAAAAAAGCCAGGACCAGCACCACCAGGACGATACTGATGGGCGCAAGATTGCGGTCGAGGATCAGCGGGATATCGTGCCGGTATACGCGCCCCAGCGAAAAGGGCTTGTCGGTTCCGCCAAGCTCGGGCGGGCAGTGCTTGAAAAAGTTCCAGAAATAACGCCATGCCTTGACGATGTTCAATTCGTCGATGTCGCGCCCCAAGAGTTCTTCGCGATTAAAGATCCGGATCCCCATTCGCACCAACACCAGGTTGATCGCGAGCAGCGCGGCGATAAACCACCACAAGATGTGGTACCTGGCCCAAAACATGATCGCGCTCTCGGCTTGTACCAGCAGCGTCATCGGGATAATGATAAAGCTGGCCAAAATGTTAGCCGCGCGCACGCTGGTCGTCTGGCTGGACACCACAACCGCACCCGAGACCATCACCAATGCTTCGGCCGTGGTCAGCAAGATCACCTGCACCAACAACATCCAGGATGGCGTCCACCCGATGCCAAAAAACAACCCGAGCAGGTAAACGGCCAATCCCAGATAAGAAGCGCACAAAGGCGGAATCATGGCCGCCATCGTCTTGCCCCAGTACAATTCCCAATTTGTCAACGGTGTAGCCAGCAATGGTTCCAGGCTTTTGCGCTCTTTTTCGCCGACAAAGGTCTCCAACGCAATAACCAGCGAGAAAGAGATCGGGAAAAACCCGACGATCATGAGCAAAAAGGGAATCAGGCGCTCGCCAATGATCTCTCCCCCCCAGCGCATGACCCATCTCTGGGCAACCGCTGCCGTAAATTGCATCAGCGCCGGGAAAACCAGCGTCAGCAGCGCGATCGGCACCATCAACCGCCAATCACGTATCGTATCCCGCACTTCACGACGCGTAATGATCCACGATCGTTTGAATGAAGCCCATCCAGTCTGAACTGTCATCACGCCCGCATTGCTCATTTCACCAATCCCACTTCTTCCACACTGGACGTCTTTTCAACCACCTGCAAGTAGACGTCTTCCAGGCTTTGTGCCACCGGGCTGAGGGTAACTACTTTGTACCCTGCACCATTCAACCTATCCAACAGCACGGGGTTAACCGTTTGCGGATCATCCGTCCGGTAGCGCAACCAATTTTCGCCTTGTGCCTCGACCGAGACCAGGTCGGTGACGATCTTGGACAGTCCGTTGACCGAACCCGCCAGGCGCAGCTCGAGCATAGGCGCGCCAAGCAGCCCTTGTTTCAGTTGTTCTGCCGTGCCGCGCACCACGATCTCGCCGCGGCGAATGATGGCGATCCGGTCGGCCAGCAGCTCGGCCTCGGCAAGATTGTGCGTACAGATAATGATCGCCCGGCGATTGCTGCGCAGCGAAAGGATCGCATCGCGCACTTGTTTGGCACTGTGCGGGTCCATAGCCGATGTCGGTTCGTCGAGCAACAATACCTGTGGGTCGTGCAGCATGGTGCGAATCAAGGCCATCTTTTGCCGCATACCCTTTGAATATTCGCCCAGGCGCAGATTCCACGCCTCATCCATACCAAACTGAGCCATCAGTTGCTCGCCGCGGGCCATGCGCGCCTGTTTGTCCATACCCTGCAGATCGCCAAAAAAGTCAATGTACTCGCGCGCTCTCATCCGTGAATACAGACCCGGCACTTCGGTCAGCACCCCAACCAGGCTGCGGACGACAAGTGCCTCTTTTACGACGTCGTGTCCATCGATCCAGGCCTGGCCATGCGTTGGCTGCAAGATCGAGGCCAACATCCGCACCGTCGTCGTTTTACCCGCGCCATTTGGACCCAAAAGCGCCAATACCTCTCCCGCCTGCACGTGCAGATCGACGCTCTTGACTGCCACAAAATCATCAAAATGCTTGCGCAGTTCTTTTGTACGAATCATACAGCTCCTTGCCCAATTCCGGATTTGACCTCATTTTAGCGCGTTGGCGAGACAATCCACAAGAATGTCTGTCTTGGGCCAAGTCTTGTTTTTTGGCAACCACGGCAAGATATGCTATACTTGGCCCTTGCCAGCATGACGCGCGACAAATCGCTTTTTTCATTATACCAGCTTTTACGACTGGGGACAACAAATATGCGGACACTCGCTCCTGCGACCAACTTGTACGACCGGGGACACTAATATGGAGACACTTACACCTGCACAGCGGGTTGCCACCATTGCTATCGGTCTGGCGTTGACCGCCATGATAGCCATCTGGGTTCTGCCATGGGTTGGCGATCAAATTGTCACCCGGCTGCCGCCGACCAAGACGCCGGTACCGGCGACGCTCACGCCGACGGCAACCGTCACGCCGACCCAGACACCCGGCCCAACGCCGACATCCACGGTGGCCCTGACGCCATCCCCACGGGCTGTGTTGCTGGAACCGATCGCGTACGCGATCACAGCCCCCGATAACTGCAACCTGGCTCCGTTCGGCATGGCCTTTACCTTCTGGGGATACACGGATACGCACCAGGTGCTCGAGCCGATCCTTTGCCCGGGCGATATCGATGCGTTTGTCAATCCAGATGAGTTGAGTGCCTATGCCGCCACGCGCAAGATGGAGACATTCGTCGGCGTCGATGGTGACCTGGAAGCACTGAAGCGCTTTCTGGGAAACGGTTTTCCGGTGATCGTCACACGATGGATGACGACGACGACCGGGATCGAACGGGCACAATACCAGCTTGTGCGTGGATACGATGAATCAGACGCAATGTTGATCGTTCACGATTTTCTTACCGGGCCCGATGTCGAGCTGGCCTATGACGACATGACTCGGGCCTGGCAGCTTACCAACCACCAATACATCCTCATTTACCCACCTCAGCAGCAAGAAAGCGTCCGCGCCATCCTGGGTGACCGTTGGGACGATGAGACAATGTGGTCAAACGCACGAGATCGTGCCCAGGAACAGGCGGACGACGACGATCAAGACGCCGCCGCCTGGATGAACCTGGGCAGCGCGCTCGTCGCCTTACAAACGTACGATCAGGCAAAAGAAGCATTCGATCGTGCCCAGGAGCTGGGTTTGCCCGCACGGTTGCTGCGTTATCGCTTTGAAATCTATGACTGCCTGCTCAAGCTGGCGGATTACGAGGGTTTGCTGGCGCTCACCCAGGCCATAATCGACGAAGACGCCAGAGTGGAAGAAATTCACCTCTACCGCGCCCAGACCTACGTTGCCCTCAATGACGCCGACCAGGCGCGAACCGAATACGAGCGTGCGCTCGAGATCCATCCCGAGTGGAAGCCGGCCCAAGATGGGCTGACAGCATTATCGCAATAGGTCGATGAGCATCCGGGAGGGCAATACTGCTGCTTTTGCGTTAATGGTCTTGGACACCTTTGGCTAGATGAAACGAGCAAGCGTTTCCCCTACTCGGCCGGCGCCGCGTCGACGTTTTGCTCGTCGCTCTGCTCTGCCGGTTTTTTATAGGTCTTGATCCGCCATATGATAAAGCCCGTCGCGGCAACAATGATCACCAGGGCCACGTACTGGGCGATAGCCAGGCTGCCGATCGAAGCGCTGTCCAGGCGGATGAATTCGAGCACAAAGCGGATGAACGAATAAGAGATGAAATACAAGGCGGCAATGATCCCCGATGCCAGCTTGTCATGATAGCGCCAGGTCAGATAGACCAACACGGCGCACGTCGCCACGTTCCACATCGACTCGTAAAGAAAGGTGGGATGAAACCGCTCAAACGCCTCGTACCCGGGCAGGCGATGGTTCTGATCGATAAAAATCCCCCACGGCAGGTCGGTCGGCTTGCCATACAATTCCTGGTTGATAAAATTGCCCCAACGTCCGATCCCTTGCGCTAGAATCAATCCCGGGGTGGTGATATCCAGCCAGCGCACGATATCCTTTTTCTTCCGCCGGGCAGCGATATACAGCCCCAGCGCACCTCCGGCGACAGCGCCATAGATCCCCAGGCCTCCCTCCCAGGTGGCAAAAATCTTGAGCGGGTTGCGAAAATAGTACCATTGATCGACACCCATGCTCGGTGTTGGCGTGAGCACGTGGTACAACCTTGCTCCCACCACGCCCAGAAAAATGCACAACACCAACATGTCCCACACAAAATCAGGATCCTCACCCCACAATTTGGCCACAAAGGTAGACAAGTAGGCCGCAGCCAGGATGCCCAACACGATCAAGATACCATACCAATGAACGGCAATCGGACCGATCTCAAACGCAATGGGGTTCATAGTCACTCCTCAGTTGATCGCGTTACCTTTTATATACTTCCAGGTGAAATAGATGCGCTGCAAAGCCGTTATCGTCGCAAAAACGGCCAAAATCCACAGTGCAATTGTCACCTGTTGAAGGACCAGCCCGGCGACGAGAACGACGACGCGTTCCAGGCGTGTAAATAGACCTCGTTTGCACTGCGCGCCGACCCCTTCAGCACGGGCCCTGGTATAACTCACCAACAGCGAAGACGCCATCGCGATGTAGATCAAGACCACTTCTACCGGCAGGCCTGCCCGCTGGTACCACAATAACAGCCCCAAAAAGACAACGATTTCTGACCAGCGATCGAGCACAGAATCAAAAAACGCGCCAAAAGGACTGACTTGGGCCGACACACGGGCCAACAGTCCATCCAGTCCATCCAGCAAGCCGCCGACCGTGATCAAGATCGCCGCCAGTTGTATTTTGCCCATCACCAGGACACCGCCGGCAAGCAGGTTGAAAATGAACCCAAAAAGAGTCACCGTATTTGCGGACACACCCATTTGCTGCAACCATTTCGCCAACGGTGTAAAGAGCGTTGCGACCAGCTCGTGCGCCTGATCGTTCAAGGACCTTTTGGACCGTTGGCGCAAACTGCCGACCGACTCGTTCGAATTCCTAGCCATCACCTTCTCCTTTTTCTTTGCTTTTATTCTCGTCGGCGATCCAGTTATCAAACCGCCGTCGATAGTCATTCAAAACCGGGCGATTTAGGGAACAATGCACCAGCCGCCCGTCCTTGCACATCGTGATCAGATCGATGCGTTTCAAGACGCTCAAATGCCACGAGATCAGAGGCTGGCTGACGCGCAGCACGTCGGCCAATTCGTTCACGTTCATTTTATCGTTCTGTGCCAGTTGCTTGAGAATTTGCAGCCGCACCAGGTCGCCCACAGTGCGTAGATAAATTCTCAGATCGCGGGCTTGTTGGAGGTCTCGAGGTTCCATTGATCCCCTCTGAAAATATAAATTGTCATTTAATAAATGCTCACTTATATTACTCCAGAAACAGGCGTTTGTCAATAGTGCGGATTGACTTTGATCCGCTTTGACTTACTCGCACTTTTCAACTATACTCTGAGCTTATCCGAGAGGCCCTACCCAAGGCCCGGTAGATAGCATACCAATGGAAAAAGGTGGAATAGATGGCCCATCAAGCCTGCATGGACCTTGAGACCAGGATTGCCGATAAACGTGCGCGCATATGCGTGATCGGCCTGGGATACGTTGGCCTGCCGCTGGCGACAGGGTTCGCCCGGTGTGGGTATGACGTGGTGGGATTGGATCTGGACGAATCCAAAATCGCCGCGTTGCAACAAGCCAAGAGCTACATTCCCGATGTACCCGGCGAACTCGTTGCCCGCCTGGTAACCCAGGGCTTGTTTCACTCAACGACCGACTATGAAACCATTCACGACGTGGACGTGGTTTTTATCTGCGTGCCCACGCCGTTCGACGCAATGAAAGCACCCGACCTGGCTTTTGTAGAATCGGCGGCCCGGGGCATCGCACCGCGCCTACACACTGGCCAGTTGATCATCCTCCAAAGCACCACCTTTCCGGGCACGACCGAAGAGGTCGTGCAGCCCATTCTGGAGGCGGGCGGATTGAAAGCGGGCGTCGATTTTTGCCTGGCCTTTTCGCCGGAACGCATCGATCCGGGCCAGACCAGCAGCAAAGGATGGGACGTGTCCAATACGCCCAAAGTCGTGGGCGGACTGACGCCGCAGTGCACCCGGCTGGCCGCGGCTTTGCTGAAAGAGATGACGCCAAACGTTCACATCGTGTCCACGCCGCGCGCGGCCGAGATGACCAAACTGCTCGAGAACATTTTCCGCAGCGTCAACATTGCCCTGGTTAACGAGCTGGCCCTGCTGTCCGAACGCATGGATATCGACCTTTGGGAAGTGATCGAGGCGGCATCGACCAAGCCATTTGGATTTATGCCCTTTTATCCCGGACCGGGTGTCGGTGGGCACTGTATCCCCGTCGATCCCTACTATCTCTCCTGGAAAGCGCGCGAGTTTGACTTTTATACCAAGTTTATCGAGCTGGCGGCCGAGGTCAATCAATCGATGCCCTACCACGTGGTTGAGCGCATCGGCCGGGCACTCAGCGTGCGTGACAAGCCGCTCAGCCGGGCCCAGGTGCTCGTCCTCGGTGTGGCCTTTAAGCGCGACATAGACGATGCGCGCAATTCTCCAGCTGAACGCGTGATTGAACTCTTGCTGAATGCGGGCGCGCAGGTTGCGTACAATGACCCCTTTGTGCCGGAATACAGCGTAGGAGGAGACGTATTTTGGCCGCACAAGACGGTTTACCAATCGCAGGCATTGACTCCCGAACTGCTGGCCGCACAAGATGCCGTGGTCATCGTATCTGGACATTCCGCCTATGACTATGCCTGGATCGTCCGGCATGCCAACCTCATCGTCGATACCGTCAACGCAACAAAACAGGTCAGTGACAGCCGTGACAAGATCATGCGCATTGGCGCGTCTTTGAGAGAGAGACATGGTTGAGCAGCTCGAAATACACACCCCTACCCACACCTGCCTGGTCGACATCACATCCCAGGTACAGCACATCGTATCACAGACCGGGATCAAGGAAGGCCTGTGCCACATCTTTGTGCCCCACACTACCGCCGGGTTGACGATCAACGAGAATGCCGATCCAACGGTCCAATCCGATATGCTGAGCGCCCTGGATAAAATCGTCCCCTGGCGCGGCGGATACGAACACGCAGAAGGCAATTCGGCAGCACACATCAAAGCCAGCATGCTGGGATTTTCGCACACCGTATTTGTTGTGGGTGGCAGCCTCAAGCTGGGCATCTGGCAGGGCGTTTACCTTGCCGAGTTCGATGGGCCTCGTCGCCGGCGGGTATGGATCAAGGTGATGGCAGGATGAACGCCATCCATCCCGAAACCAGCGTCCGTATCTGGACCGAACTCGGAGAAGCCGGTGCACGGCGAGGTGCCGAACGAGGTGACACGGTGATTGTGATCGACGCTCTGCGAGCCAGCACGACGATCCCCACCGCCCTGCAAGCCGGGGCAATTCAAGTTATACCGGTTCTCACCGTCGAACAGGCCAACGCTTACCTTGACGACCCAACCTGCGTCATTGCCGGCGAGCGTGGCGGGTCCAAGGTTGCCGGCTTTTCTTTTGGCAACTCACCGACCGAAATCTGGACGCATCGACGGCAGATCGCGAAAAAGACGTTGGTATTGACCACATCCAACGGCACACGCTGCACAAACGCCGCGCTCGAGGGCTCATCGATCGTGATCGTCGGCGCGCTCGTCAACGCCAGCGCTGTCGCTAAATGCGCCATATCGCTGGCCCGCGAGCAGGCCGGCGACATCACGCTTGTCGCTGCCGGTTTGAACGAGCAGCCAAGCGATGAAGACAGCTTCGCCCTTGGTGCAATCGGCCGGCGGCTGATCGACCTGGGTGCAACCCCGGTGACGCCCATTCTCCGGATCAAAGAAGCGGCAAGCCTGCATTTGTTTTTGGCCACTCAAGCAGCAGCACACCTGATCGGGTTGGGCTATGAGCAAGACGTCCGTTTCTGCGCCCAAATCGATCTCTGGAATGTGGTGCCGATCTATCAAGGCGTTGGCTTTGTCAAAGCATAACTTGCCCGAGAAACCAATGAACCAGGTCGAACCCCGGTCTCCACTCTGGAAACGGTTGCCGTCTCTGTTGTGGCGTGGGCGCTTTCTCTACCTGCAAGGTGTTATCATTGCCGCCGCAGTCTGGTTGCTCTGGCCACTGCGCGACGCCGTGACACTGCCCGACCCGGCTGTGCCACCCTTGGCAACAGAACCGCCCGACCGGCAGGAAACGGTACTTGTGGGAACAGAACGCTTTTCTCCGGGCACACAGGGCGTTGTGCGAGTCCTCGTATACGATCCCGACAGTCGAGAGCCAATGCCTGGCGTGGACGTGCAGGCGTCCATATCCTCGACAATCAAATCTTATGCCAGCGAGTCCGTATTTTCCGGTCAGACAGATGCCTATGGAGGCGCCGCTGTCGTGTTTGACATTCCGGCAGACACACACGACAGCTATGGATTAGTCATCGACACGGCAGGACCGGTTGGCGCGCAGCGTATCATTCACCCTCTTGTCGTCCAGCGCCGCGTCCAACTTGACCTGACAACCGACAATGTCCTGTACCACCCGGGCCAATTCATCTACCTGTCCCTCCTGGCAAGCGATGGGTTGACGGACATTCCGCTTCCAGATCAGCCGATCACCTTGACCGTCGTCGATGCACACCAGAATCCAATCTGGACAGAGAGCGCAACCACATCCGAGTTTGGGTTGGCTGCCGCTGAATGTGAGCTCGCCGACAAGATCGACGGCGGTGTTTACCGCATTATGGCCGTGCTGGATGTGCCAGGTCAGGTGCCGGTATCGGTTGAAAAGACAGTACGCGTGGAGCCCGTTCCGTTCTATTCATTCGATATTGCTTTTTCTGTCAACGACGAGATTTATTTGCCCGGGCAGCATTTGTCGGTCACCGTTCGGGTGAATGAGCGATGGGGACAGCCCATTTCCGGCACACAGATCACCATCCAACCAGCACTCTACACCCCGGCACAGCACAACCTCAAGCGTGTCGGAGAAATAACCGGCGCCGACGGCAAGGCGACTTTGGATTTTTTCCTCCCGGAAAACCTGCCCGCCGCAGACGGGCAACCTCCATTTGCCCTGGGTCTGGTCATTGAAGCCGTTGCCCCAGATGGTCGAACCGCCAGGCAAGAGACGCGCTTGGCGGTTGCATCCCAGGCCATCCGTGTGCGCATACGGGCCGAGAGCGGTGCGCTCAAACCCGGCCTCGAAAATGTGATTTACCTTCAAACCACGTATCCAGACAACCGACCGGCGAGCTGCACGATCGAGATTGAGGCAAACGACCAAAACGTGGCATTGACCACCGATCAATACGGCCTTGCATGGTGGCACTATACCCCCATCGACGGCCAGCCTCTCTCGCTGCAGGCGAGCGCTCAAGACCAATCCGGTCACAGCGGACAAGCAAGCCTGACCCTGGCCATCGAACCGGGCAGAAACCACCTTGTACTGCGCCCCAGGCAAAACACAATTGACCAAAACGAGCCGATCTGGCTCGACGTTTTCGCCGCCAGCGCCGGACGCGTTGTCTACCTCGATGTACAGCAAAGCGGACAAACCATCGCCACGTACAGCGCACCACTGTCGCAAGACCGCGCCAGCCTGTCGATCAAAGCCGCGCCGGTAGGGACGTTGACGTTGTACGCCTATATGTTGCTCGACGATGGCACGTTCGTTGGAGACGCAAAAACGGTGACCGTCCTGCCGCATGCTTCCCTGCAATTCTCGGCCCGGGCCGCACGAACCCTATATGAACCGGGCGAAACGGCTCAAGTAGAGATTCAGATCAGCGACGGCGCGGGAATAGGCATGCCAGGCGCATTGGAAACCACGTTGGTCGGTGTGACCCAAGCCGGACTTTTCCTTTCCGAATCTGATGCCCGGCCATTCTGGGTCAAGCCCGATGGCGCCGGCGATGTCACGGCGGCGCCGGCCAAGCTCTTTGTTCGATATGCCGGCGCGCTCAGCAAGCCGCGCCCGGTGCCGGAGCAGGTCAGGCGCGAATTTGAGCGGATCGCAGCCGTGCGCGCAGAGCGCCAGCAGGCATTTGCCCGGCTGGCTGGCACGTTCATCATTGCCTTGGCTGCCGCCTCGGCGCTGATGTGGATCGTCGTTTTGGTGTGGGCCTGGCGCGCAGACAAGATGACCTGGAAAGCTTTGTTTGCCGGACTGCTTTCAAGCATCGTCGTGCTGCCACTTGCGCTTGGTGGAACGATCCTGCTCGTGCATTTCGGACAACAGATCTTTGGTCCTGGGGCATCTATCGTCCTCGGACTGGGTTGGCTTGGCGCACTGCTCGCTCTGCCAGCCACTCTCCGAGCACCGGATGAACGACGTGTTTGAGAATCTCGGCCTCGATGCGTTCGTTGGACACATCCGGG
>JAFGJF010000358.1 GCA_016929205.1 Anaerolineae bacterium | reverse complement strand
GAGGTCGCCTGGCGGGTCAACTTGATGGGCGCGGTCAGCGGCGCGCTGACGCTGGCTGTCGTCTGTCACACGGCGCGGCGACTGACCGGAACAACGTGGGCCGGGATCGTCGCCGCGGGCGCATTGGGCGTCTCGACCACGTTCTGGGCGCAAAGCACGACGGTCAACATCCGAATGCTGACCGTGCTGTTTACGGCCTTGTGCTGCGCCCTGGTAAACGAATTCGTCCTGGCGGAGGCTGGCTCCAGGCAAAGCCTCAAAATGCTGACCGCCTTTGCTGTGGCGTTTGGCTGCGGCATCGCGCATCACAGTTCGCTGGCCTTTTTCGCGCCGATCTTTGCCGCGATCATCCTGTGGCACGATACCGGCATCGTCAAGCGCGTCCGCACCTGGCCCCACCTCGTCCTGGCCTTCCTGGCTCCGTTTGCCATCAACCTGTACATTGTCGTCCGCGCCATCACCGGCGCGCCCTTTGGCACGGACGAACTGGTCGACGCCCAACGTGTCCTCGATCACCTCTTTATGCGCGGGTTTGGCGGCGACATGTTTGCCCACCTGCAATGGAACCGCTTCCTGTGGGAACGATTCCTGATCACGGGCAACATTTTGCGCTTTCAATTTGGCTGGATCCTGCTGCTGGTCGCCGCCGTGGGGGCTTTGTGGTTGGGATGGCAGCGGCGCAAGCAGGCCGTGCTGTTGGGCGGCATGGTGGCGATTATGGTCTTTATCGTCGCCACCTATCGCGCCCCGCAGTCCGTCGAATACCTGATGCCGGCCTACGTGCCCATTGCCTTGAGTATGGGCTGCGCGGTTGCCTGGTCTTTACAACTGCCCGACTCTATCGCGCCGCGGCACATCCCTGGCAGTCGCGGCCTCAGCCGGTCGCCGAACAGCACAGAGCGCAGCCTACCGGCCAAAGTCTCAACTCCAAAAGGGCGCACCAAGACCGCATCCGCATTTGCTCCTCTGCTCATCGCCCTGCTCCTTCTGCCGGTCCTGGCGCTCGGGCAAAGCAACCTGCCCAGCTACGCGCTGCTGCACCGCGATCGCACGGCGCGCGCATATGCCCAGGCGATTTTGGACCAGGCCCCACCGGACGCGCACATCCTGAGCAACTGGCACTGGGCGACGCCGCTGTGGTACCTGCAACTGGTCGAGAACCAGCGCCCCGACGTGACGGTAGAGTATATTCCACCACAGGGCGAAACGTCCATGCCCTATGCCTGGCCAAAATGGATCGCCCAGGCGCTGGCCGACTCGAATCGCCCGTTGATCGTCACCAACTACTACCCTACTTATATCGACCTGCCTTATCGCTTTGAGCCGCTGGGGGAAGCTTTCCTGGTGCGCGACAAACCATCTTTCGACGTACCGGCGACGATGAGACGCATCGATGCCGACCTGGACAACAAGATCCGGATCATCGGCTACCACCTTGATAACGCCGAGATCGAGCCAGGCGATACGCTCACGATCGACATCGCCTGGCAGCCTCTCGTGCCTTTGGAACGCGATTATTCCTTTTTCGTTCACCTGATCGGCGCCGATGGTCTGCCGGTGGGCCAACACGATCGCCGCCACGATACCGCAGCAACCTATCTACCGGGTGAAGTGCTGATCGATCGTTACGAATTCCCGGTTGTGCTGCACGCCGCACCCGGCATGTACCGGCTGGTCGCCGGTGCGTACATCACTTTTGAGGATGGCAGTTGGCAGCGATTGACCACGTCAAGTGGACAGGACACAATCTCGCTGGGCAGCGCCACGGTCGGCACGATGCGACTGCCGCCGGTGACGGTGCACCCCATACTCGGACGTTTTGCTAGCGGACCGACATGGCTTGTTGGACCGGCGACTGACATCGGTCCCACGTTAGTTGGTGTTGACTATGACGACACCATGCCCGGACGGCGGCGCGTGTATTTGCATTGGCAGGCCGGCAAGGAGGACGTGATCGCGGACTTGTGGAACGCCGACGGGCCAGTCGCGATAGCGATGATACCAGGCAGCGATCTTGGTGGGTATATGACAACCGTGCTTGATGTGCCGCCCGATGCGGGCCAACTGGGTCTGGATGTGAGCGTGCCAGGGGCAAGTGTGCCATTGGCAACTCGCGGGGCGTGGGGCCTGGCATCTAGCCAATTCTTGCGTCTGCCCGCTGCCCGCAGCGAGCAGCATTATCTGCCCTTTGGAGCCAAGATGGCCCTGGTCGGGGTCAGCATAGAGAACGAGTGGACACCAGGCACACAGGGTCGCGTCGCACTCGACTGGCTCGGTCTGCGTCCCATCGTCCACGACTATGTCGTCTCGGTCAGCGTGCGAGGTGACCCAGTCGCCATCCTGCCCTCCGACTGGGTGCCGGCGCTTGGTGCGATCCCCGCTTTTAAATGGATACGCGGTTCGCAAGTCACCGATGTCCACCTGATCGACCTGCCGGCAGATGCCAGCGGCGAGGTCGAGGTTTCACTGGGCGTTTACGACGCCTTTGTCAACCAACGCGCCCTGGCCCCGCTGGACGAACAATTGATGCGCCTGGGACGGCCCACGGTGCCGTTGCAGAACGTGGTCATTCAATAGCGTATCTTTTCAACATCTCGAGGTAAGGGTGGGCCTCGTGCTCGCCCAGAAAGGATAAATCGATGACAAAAACAGAACACGTCATTCTCGTCAATCACCAGGATCAAGAGACAGGCACAATGGAGAAACTGGAAGCGCATCGTGAGGGCAAGTTGCACCGCGCTTTTTCCGTGTTGATCTTTAATTCGCAGGATGAGTTGATGCTGCAAAAACGGGCAGACTCGAAATACCACTGTGGCGGCATGTGGACCAACGCCTGTGACGGCCACCCTCGTCCTGGCGAGGACATAGAAGCCGCCGCACGCCGCCGGCTGCAAGAAGAATTGGGCTTTGACTGCGACCTGGTCGAAGCGCTCCGGTTTACCTACTGGGTCGAACTCGACCACGATCTCAAAGAACACGAAGTCGATCACGTCTTGATCGGCCGCTTTGACGGCGAGCCTTCGCCGGACCCGGCCGAAGCCAGCGACTGGAAATGGATCGGCTGGGAGGCGCTGGAACAGGACCTAGAGGACTGTTTCGACGATTATGCCGCGTGGTCCAAGATCGCCTTCAAGTATCGGGCGCAGATCGAACCCAAACTGGCCGAGCTGCCCAAATCCGGTAACGCTGGCTAGCGATGCAGGATCAACACCAAGCCACAGCCATTGCCCATGCCAACATTGCCTTTGTAAAATACTGGGGGCACGCCGATGCCGCGCTTCACCTGCCGGCCAACCCGACGATCTCGGTCAATCTCGACGGCCTCGATACGACGACCACCGTTGTTTTTTCAGACGCCTATCCCCAAGACGAGATCGAGATCGACGGCGAACCGGCCAACGCAGAGCAAGTAAGGCGACAACTGGAAACGCTCGAAGACGTACAAACCGTGCTCGAAGCCTGCCCTGGGTTGGACGCGGGTGAACGCGGAAAAAGACCAAACAGATCCGTGCTCGTCCGTGCTCGTCCGCGTCCCGAATCATGGCTGTCGCAGTGAGTTG
>JAFGJF010000042.1 GCA_016929205.1 Anaerolineae bacterium | reverse complement strand
GGGCAGGGCGTCGCGCATGTTCATGGCCAGGACGTCGTACTGGCTGCGGTGAGCCTCGTCGGTGATCACAATGATGTCGTCGCGGTCGGACAGCTTGGGGTAGCGCTCGCCGCGCTGGGTGCCGAATTTCTGGATCAGGGTAAAGACGTAGCGGTGGTCCTCTTGCAGGAGCTGCTGGAGGTGCTCGCCGCTCTGAGCACGGACGCGGTCTTCGGACTCGATCACGGCCCCGCAGCGGGCGAAATTCTTATAGATCTGGTCGTCGAGGTCGATGCGGTCGGTGAGAATGACAAAGGTCCAGTTGCCGGGCAGCGTGCGCAGCACCTTTTGGCAGAAAAAGACCATGGAAAAGGACTTGCCGCTGCCCTGGGTGTGCCAATAGACGCCCAGCCGGCCCTCATTTTCCTTGATGCCGTGCACGGCGTCGATGGCATTGTTGACGCCGAGGTACTGATGGTTGTGGGCGACGATCTTTGTCAGGCCGCCGAGCGATTCCTGGAAAAGACAAAAGTTTTCGACCAGGTCGAGGAAACGATCGGGGGCGCAGGTGCCCCGGACGGCAGTATCGAGATCGATGACGCCGGTTTCGCCCTCGTCGTTGATCTTTTTCCAGGCGCTAAAATGCTCCCAGCCGGAGGTGATCGAGCCAATGCGGGCGTCGGAGCCGTTGGAGAGCAGGATGAATCCGTTGGTCCAAAAGAGATGGGGGACCGTCTCTTTATAGTCGCGCAGGTTGTTATTGTAGGCGTCCTCGACGCGCTTGTGGTGGGCCTTGAGCTCGCCAAAAAACAGAGGCAGGCCGTTGACAAAGCCGACCAGGTCGGCGCGCCGGGTGTACGTTTCGCCGGCGACCCAGAACTGCTGGGCGAGCAAAAAGTCATTGTTGGCAGGGGTCTGCCAGTCGACGAGGCGCACACGCTCGATCTGTTCCTCCCCGCTGCCGTCGTGGTATGCAGCCTTGACGCCGTCTTTGAGCAGGCGGTAGATCTCGTGGTTGGCGCGGACCATGGCCATCGCCCCGCGATCGCGGGCCAGTTCCTCGATCGCCTGGGCGAACGCTTCGTCGGGCAGGCCGGGGTTCAGCCGGTGCAGGGCGGCGAGCAGGCGGTCGCGCAGGATGACCTCGCCGCGGTGCTCGCGGCCCAGGTCGTCGTCGTAGGCATTGGCGGTCTGCCAGCCCAGGTCGGCGAACAGCGCCATCGTGGCCAGTTCGAGCGTTTCTTCGGCGTCGGGATTTGTATAGGTCATGGGGTCCTCGTTTGAAAATGGTATTGACTTTGGATGCCTAATTTGGTATACTAGAGACAGCTCATCTACCATGTGTAGAAGGAGTAACGATGCCGTCCTTTAAGGGGCGGCATTTGCCTTTATGTAGGCTTCATATTCCTGTCTCAATTTACGTTTACGGTGTGATCGGGTAACCGGATACGCTGTCCACAAGATGACATATCCTTTACGTTCAGCTAGTACAACCATATAATCTTGGTCTTCAAACCAGAGACAAACCCTTGTTTGTGTACCCCGTTTGTTCTTCCAGACTTTGATAACCCGATCGTTGTTGTGTTCAATGAACGGTCGCGGCCAACGAATTCGCTCACAACGACGTAGGTCAGGCAATCGATCATCTTCTATTCTTCCCTCTGAAATCAGATGCCAAAACGTCGCTTCCTTACCTTGATAGTATGGATGGCGCTTGATGACAACCTTGTTTTCTTGGAAATATGGTGTTTCATTCACAAAATCTTGTTCAAAGTAATCGTAAATAGCTTCAACGTATCGATCCCAATCGCCATCATAATTATTGAGTAAAACCAAAGGTGGAAGCCATCTCGGAATATGTGTCATATCATTTCTCCGATGGTCTCCAGATAAACAGATTCACCTTGTCCTCACGAAACAAGGTAGTGCGGGTCAATTGATAATGAGATCGCTCGCGCATACGCCTGACCAGCGCCAGTTTGGCTTGACTCGTTTCCAGGCCGCGATTGGCATACGAGACCGTGCCGATCAAAAGATCGACCAACTGAATCAATTCGACTTCGTGAGATCGCACAACTTGCATTCTCTGGACGATGTCCCGGGAAAAGTCAAAAATACTATTGCAAAGTACTTGATGAAGCTTGGCGACTTTGTCTACCCCTTGCGTATCTTTGATATCCAGATAGATATGATATTGTGCGTCCGGACGCAGGATGATCTTGAGCATGTCAAAATACATCTTGTAATACCACTCATCGTGCGTCTGTTCGAAATCTTGGTGTCGAAGCAAGAATTTGTCAGGCACGATCAGCGCTCGGAAGTGCAGGTCGTCGTCGTCGAAAAAATAGTCCATGATGTCTCGGTAGAACTGACCCCTGGCCGGGGAGACCTTGGTCCATTTGATCTCAAAGTTCGAATCCAGACCATGTCGCTGCTTGATCTCACGAAGCCGTACCGAGATTTCACGAGTCTTTTCCAACGGACACCAAACAGCTCCGAGTACCATCACTTGTTGGTGATCGTGCTCTAGATGGCAGCTTTCATCACAATAGACGTTATAGATGTGGTTCATCTTTTTTCCCCCCTCACGTCCCCGGTGGGAAATCGTACAAGGCGATCTCTTGCATCCAGTATACGGCCAACGATCCGCCTTCGGGGCCGATCGACAGTCGATTCAAAAAGTCATACACCCCCTCGCACAACCGCCCGACTTTATCTTCAGAGACGAGGTCGCGATCGAGGTACAGATCGGCGGTAAAGCCGCTTTCCTCGTAGGCCAACCACAGTTCGCCAAAGCGCCGCCTGCGCCGTTGCTGCTCGCGCTGGTCGATCTCTGGTCCGTCGCCCCCGCTCTTGGGCGCGAATGATCGATCGCCATCGGGGTAAAAGAGACGGTACTTGAGCGCGGGCTGATCGTCGGGATGGAGGACAAACTCGGCGATCTCGGTCTCCAAAACGATCGGATCCCGGCGCGGCTCGGGAACAAAAGCCGGCTGCTGGCGCGGGTCTTTCGGTTTTTTACGATGCATCTTTACCGCTCCTTTCCCGGCATGTTTGCAGAAGGGCTTCCAGCACCCGGGCCCGGCGGGCCAGCAGCGCGTTTCGTTCGGCGACAATGATCTCAAACGGCGTCTGTCTTCCATCTCTCGGCTGCGACTGCCAGCCGCGCAGCAGCATGATCGTTTGCACCAGGGCCTGTCCCTCGCTCTCGAACGCCCGTCCGTCCATGATCTCTTCCAGGTGGTTCAGGAAATCCTGCGCCAGCCAGGATTCCTCTTCGCCTCCTCCGATCATGACCTGAGCCGGCGTCAGTCCGGCAAAGAAGGGGTGGGGTGTGGTGTTCCAGCGCTGTTCCAGGGCCTGAAAACCCGCCTGCCGGGCTTCGTCGCCGGCGAACGTCTGCGCCTCCCATCCGGCCGCCATCTCGGCCCACGGTTCATCTTGGGCCTCGTCCCACGGTGGCGTGAACAGGTTGAGGATGCCGCCCGTGCGCCGGTAAGCATCCGTATAGCGCCCCTCGGGCCAGGGACGAAGCAGCTCTCTGATCTTGCGCCGCGTTTCTTGCGGGACGAGTGATGGCACGATGGATATCGCTTTTTCGACGTCGCCCGTGGCCCAGGCCTCTTCCGCGATGCTGTATTCTCGCTTACCGGCCTGGTTGACGTTGAACTCGATCTGCGCCGCGTACCAGCGCTTGCCCGAGATCCGCGTTGGGAACCAATAACTGGTGGTCACGATCCTGGGGACGCTGTCTACCACGGCACATACCTCATGTCGCTGCCCGCTGTACGAAAGCCGCGCAGCGCCTTCCTGGCCTGCTCGTATCCGGGATACCATTTGATCGCCTGCTTGAGGTCGGCGACGGACGCGCGTTTGCTGCCGCCCAATTGCTGGCGCACGATCGCCCGGTTGTACGGAAGGCGCGCCCCCATCTCTTTCTCGTCGTCGGTCACAAGCGGGACGGCCCGGTCGTACCAATCCAGCGCGCCGGGAAAATCGCCCAGCAGGTAACAGAGATACCCCATGTCGTAACGCGCCATAGCGTGATCCGGCAGGTGGGCGATGGTGTACCGCAGCATGCGGCGCGTCTGCCAAAAGTCGCCGCCGTGGCGGATCAGCGGCCCGGCGGCCCACATGTCCGGCAGTGGGCAGGGCGGGTAGCGGGCCAAGGCCCGTTCATAGTGGGCGATGACCTGATCGAGATCCCGAGCCTGGAAAAAGACCTCCATGCGCAGCATCTCGCGCGCCCACGGCACGCCCAGCCGGGCCCGGTGTGCGTCGATGTAGCGGGCCATCGCGGTGCGGTCTCGCCCCTCGGCGGTCACCCCCTCCAGGACGAGTGCCTCCCAGGTGTCGAGCCGGGGATCGATCTCGCGCTCGGCCAGGATGTCGTCGGCCTGGCGCAGGTTGTGGCGGTATGTGGACAGATCGCTGCCGGCGCCCGTCGCTCGCCGCGATCTCGCTGTTCGTCTTTTTTTGGCCATATCACGCCTTACTTTTGCCTCTTCCGGCAAACCTGGAAAATCGCCTCCAGCACCGAGTCTGTCTGCTGGTGGACCTCGCGGTTGGTGAACCGGATCACGTGGTACCCTCGCGCTTCCAGCCGCGCCGTGCGCTCGGCGTCGTATTCGACCTGGTCGAGGTGCGAGTCGCCGTCGATCTCGACCGCCAGATGGCATTCGGCGCAGTAAAAATCGACGATGAAGCGGCCGATGGGATGCTGGCGGCGGAATTTGTATCCCCCCAACTGCCGGTTGCGCAGTCGCTGCCACAGCACGCGTTCGGCGGGCGTTTGCGGCTGGCGCAGTTGGCGCGCGCGGGCGCGAATGGCGGGTGTTGGTTTTTCTTTTGGCATTTGCCCTCACCCCCGGCCCCTCTCCCAGCAAAAACCATGCCGGGAGAGGGGAGCGTGTCGAGACGATCGTTTTTCCTGTCACCGAGTATCTATCGACAACGGAACCTTTGTGTTTGCTAGCTTGTGCTTGCACAGTTCAGCTACCAAGAATGCCCCTCTTGGAGCAGCGACCATAAATATGGCCAGCCACGCTTACAAGCAACGACGCTTGGGCTTTTTAGCCTGCTCATCTTTTACTTTCCTCTCGTCGACAGGTTCCCTTCTCCCAGCACGTACTTTGGCTGGCAGGGGGCTCTGGTGGCGTTCACCGGCGGGGGGAGGGCTTATTCCCCAACCTCCACTCCGCTCACGTCCACCTCCCCGGAGACCAGGCGCGGCAGGAGCAGGTCGCGGGTGCGGCGGAGATTAGTGTTTCTAGTGATTAGATTATGGATCTCGCCGCCTACGGGCTCAAGGATTTCCAGGAATTTGGCATGAGTAACTTCATCTGGTACAACAGTAGGTATCTCACGAAATGTGGTCTTGTTGATTTCTTTGAATGTTGCTCCAGAAGCAAGCGATATAATTTTCTCTCTGTTCTCAATGAGCCAGAAGTATAGCAAATAGGCCGATAGTCTCTCGTTCGGTACACAGGTAATGAATCCCTGGTTTGTACAGGCAGGTGTTGTGTTGATACTCACTACACCTACAGTGGCTCGACTGGTCAGCATAACCGAGTATGCAGGAAACATCTTGGCGGAACTCTTTTTGAGTCCAAGTTCGTTGATCTTGCGACCTGAATCAGAGATGAACATGGTGTCAGCAGATGTCAGATCAGATGGAACATACCAAGTTATGTTTCCGCTTTCCCAATATTCGGGCCTCTTTTTGGATGGTGTACCGCCACCCAGTGTATCTATTGCTTGCCCTATTGGCTTCACCTCCCACCCCGCCGGCACCAACCCCAACTCTGACTCAACCATCTCCACCCCCGCGTGCCCGGGGAAACGATAATCCACGAACCACTCGCGGTAGATCAGCCGGGCCATTTCTTCGAGGATGGTCATGCGGCGTCTGTTGTTTTCGATCAGGTCGTCGTAGGCGGAGAGGATGGCGGCGATGCGTTTTTGGGTGGGGAGGGG
>JAFGJF010000357.1 GCA_016929205.1 Anaerolineae bacterium | reverse complement strand
GCTGCGGGCGATCGGGTTCCTGGCGGACGACGATGGGCTGCTCGGGTGTGCTGGGCAAAGCCTGTACCACGGCCGTCCCCCGAAACAATGTCAGTGCTTCGACGACCTCGTCAACGCTGCCCGGCTTGTGCTCGAACGCGACCGACGTGCACACCATATGCCCGTCGCGCACGGGGACACGGTTGCACTGCGCGCTGGCCACAAATGACGCATCGACGATTTTTTTGCCTTGCAGCGTGCCCAGCATCTTGAGCGATTCAGCCTCCATTTTGTCTTCCTCGCCGCCGATGTAAGGGACGACGTTGTCCAGGATATCGAGCGACGGCACGCCGGGATACCCCGCGCCTGAAATGGCCTGCATGGTCACCACCGATAGTTTGAGGATGCCAAACGCATCGTGCAAGGGTTTAAGCGGCAAGACCATCGCCGTCGTCGAACAGTTGGCACTGGTTGCGATCCCCCCCTCCCAGCCCCGCAGATCGCGCTGCACCTCGATCAAGGCCGTGTGTTCGGCGTTTACCTCTGGGATCAGCAGCGGCACATCCGGCGCCATACGATGCGCCGACGCGTTCGAACAGACAAAATAGCCGGCCTCGGCAAACGCTTTTTCCACCGGCCCGGCGATGCTGCCCGGCAGTGAAGCAAAGATGATCTTACATTCGATGCCCGGCTCTGTAGGCTGCACGATCAGGCCGCGCACCGATTCCGGCATAGACGTTGGCAGCAGCCAATGACAGGCCTCCGCATACCGTTTTCCGACCGAGCGCTCCGAGGCCGTGACCGCCGTCACCTCGAACCAGGGATGATTTTCTAGCAATTGTACAAAGCGCTGCCCTACAGCGCCCGTCGCTCCCAACACACCAACCGGTATTTTATCCATATTTTCCTCCAATTTTATCGTCCATCATTGGTCACACCTGAGCCGTCAGACCCGATTGACGTAGACACACATGCCTCTATTGTTCAAGTCCCAACTCTTTATGCAGAAATCGCACCGTGTCGGCTATCTCATGTTCAGGAATACAGAACGAAACCGCGTATTCGGTGCCGGCCTGGGCGACAGCAATGACGCGCGTGCCGTGTTTGCCCAGCGCAGCAAAAGCATGCGAGACGATGCCCGTCTCGTTCCAGCCGGGCATACCGACGACGGAGACGGTTGCCACTTGTTCCTTTGTTTCCAGGCCACACGTATCATTGAATTCTTGGCAGAGCATTTTGAGACAGTGTGCCTGATCCTGCTCGCGCACGATCAGATTCAGACTGTGTTCTGAAAAAGATTGTGAGAACATAGGCACATCAATGCCCGCCTGGCTGAGCAGGTGCAACGCGCGTGCGGCCATATCTAACGACCAGGCGTCGGCATAGCTTTCTGCCGAGCTGCCGATGACGATCAAGCTCAGGCCGGTTGTCGAGATGATCGCCGGCAGTTTTTCGCGATCCGGGTGTGGCGATTCGACGATCAAGGTGCTCGGCGCGCCCGGATCAAAGCTATTGGCGATACGAAGCGGGATGCCATTTTCGATCACGGGGTGAATGGTCTTGGGATGGAGCACATTTGCACCATAATAAGCCAATTCAGCGGCTTCGGCATAGGACAGTTCACCAAGCGTGCGCGCCTGTGGCACAATGTTTGGATCGGCGGTCAAGATGCCGCTCACGTCGCTCCAGATCCACACTTCGTCGGCGTTCAAGCCCGCCCCGACGATGGCGGCCGTATAATCGCTCCCGCCTCGGCCCAGCGTGGTGGTGACACCGGTTTCCGTAGCCCCAATATAGCCCGTGATCACCGGAATCACGCCTCGTTCGACCATGGGCTTGATGTGCTGCTGCAAACGCTGTCGCGTTTGCGCCATCAGTGGCACCGCTCCGCCAAAGGTATCGTCGGTGACAACCAGCTGGGTCGCACTGACGGTTTGTGCCCGCGCGCCTCGGATGCGCAAGACAGCAGCCAGAATGTTGCAAGAGAGCTGCTCGCCAAACGAGGCAACGGCATCACAGCCCCGCAGAGTCAATTCGCCGAGAACGGCAATACTGCGATACAAGCGCTCCAAATCGTGCAACCGGTCTTCCACCAGCCCGCCCACGTCCAAGCGCTCGGGACTGTGACTTAACAAGACTTCAACCACATCCAGATGTTTACTGAGTAAATCAGCCTTGATGCGGCGATAGACCGTATCTTTGCCTTCGGCGGCAGCACGCGCCCCGGCGATGAGTGCATTGGTCACGCCGCTCATCGCCGACGCCACAATCGCCACCCCACCTTGATGGGGATCGTTCTGATACGCCACCATCAAATCGGCCACGGCAGAAAACCGTTCGGCACTGCCGACCGAAGTCCCACCAAATTTATGGACAATCATCCTGCTCTCCATTCGACTATTCGCAACGCAAAAGACACGTCCTCATACCTGACGGATAACGTTTGCCGCCTTGCGCGCGTGTCCTTTGCCGCTCACATCTTATATCTGCGCCAGCGCCTGCTCCAGGTCATCGATAATGTCTTGCACATTCTCAATGCCCAGTGCGTAACGCACCAGGTTGTCGGCAATGCCTGTCGCCCGGCGTTTTTGGGGGTCAAGAGAGACAAAAAGCGCCTGCTGCTGCACAATGCTCTCCACGCCGCCCAGCGTTGGGCCGATATAGGGCAATTGCAGGGCGTCCATAAAGCGGCTCGTTTTCTCTTTATCACCGTCAATCTCGAAACTGACGACGCCGCCGAATCCTGTCATTTGTCGCTGCGCAATCTCATAGTCGGGGTGGCTGGGCAGACCAGGGTAATAGACGCGTTGAATGGCCGGATGCCCTTCCAGAAACTCGGCGACACGTTGCCCGTTCTCATTCTGGCGACGGACGCGCAGTTCAAACGTTTTCATCCCACGCAACAACAGGTAAGCATTGTGTGGATCAATGATCCCGCCCAACACCCCTCGCGCGTCTTCGATCTTGTCCAAGTATTCGCGAGATCCGATGACAGCACCGGCGAGCAAATCGTTATGCCCGCTCAGATACTTGCTGGCACTTTGCAGAACCAGATCGACTCCCAATTCCAATGGCCGCATATTCAACGGCGTGGCAAATGTGCTGTCAATGGCAGTAAGGATACCGTGTCTTTGGGCTACGCTTACCATGTGTGACAGATCCATAATCCGCAAGTAGGGGTTGGTCGGCGTTTCAGATAGGATCAAGCGCGTGTTGGGACGGATCGCCGCCACCAGCGCTTCCGGACGATCGATGTCGACCAGCGTTGATTCTATGCCCCAGCGTGGCAAAAATAAAGAGGCGAACTCGCGCGTGCGGCGATAGCAGTCTCGGACCATAATGATGTGATCGCCACTGGAGAGCAAGGTCAAAATCGTTGTGGTGATTGCCGCCATTCCGCTGGAAAAGAGCAGGGCCCGGGTCATTTGTGAGCTTGGGCCGCTTTCCAATGCGGCCAGTTTGCCTTCCGCTGCGCTTTGTGTGGGGTTGCTGTACCGCCCATATTCGTCCCGCACCTCCAAGTCGGCGCCATCCTGGCGCTCCGTCTTGCGGGACATAAAGGCCAACACCTCTGCTGTGTCCGCAAAGGTGAACGTCGAGGTTTGAACAATGGGCATCGTCAACGCACCAAAAGGCTTGCGTTTCTCCTCGCCGGCGTGTACAGCTCGGGTCGAAAAATGGCTGCCTGTCTTCAAGGTCATGAACATCTCCTCTCTGCTTGTAAGATCTCCAGAGAGGCTTGGACCACAAGAGACAAAAAAACTGCCTCTTGAGGATAGCTAGAAGAGGCAGTAAACGTCATTGTACACCATCTCATCTTGCAGATCCCGACGGGGTCTGCCGGAATTGGCACCATAACCTAGAGTTTATGAAACAAACTCACTGCTTGGTTGCCGAGGTTTCACAGGGCCGGTCCCTCCACCTCTCTGGATAAGAATCTTGCTCGATATGTCAACTTGTCAGGCACAGATAATACCACAACAAAAACGGAATGTCAAACCAGCAATCAACTAGCGTAACCGTTGCGCAACCCACGGGTAGATGTTTCATGTGGGCGCAAAATTGAACAAAGGCAAAACCAATTGAAAAGCCACCTGT
>JAFGJF010000356.1 GCA_016929205.1 Anaerolineae bacterium | reverse complement strand
GCGCGACGGCGTTGTCGGGATTGATCGCCAGCACCCGGCGCAGGCATTCCACCCGCTCCGCGTCCGTATCCACCACCGCACTCATCCACAGCCAGGCCTGTTCGTGGTTGGGATTGGATATCAAGATGTGTCGTAACAGCTCACGCGCTTCAGTCTTGCGCCCGGCGCGAACGGCGACTACTGCTTGCTGAAATAACGGTTGTTCACTCAAGTTCTACTTCCTTTACCTCGTGCAAAATCGCCTGCGCTCCTTCACGCACTTTGTGGTCAGAGTCGCTTTGCACCAGTGCTTTTAATCTAGCAATAGCCGATTGGCATCCTGCAGTCGCTAAAAGCGCGATGATGGGCAAAACAGCCCTACGCTGCTTTTTGTCGGCAGAATCAGCCAGGGCAAGAACGTGCGGCGTGTAGGTCTCGTCTCCGGTACTGATCATCACACGGGCGACGGCAGTGCGCACCCTGATATCATGATCTCGGAGTGCGGCCAATTGATCTTTTGGTGTTTTGCCCATAGTATCAGCAAGGACAACCAGCCCTTCATACGCAAGCAGCCGCACCGCCCAGTCAGAGTCAGACTGCAACTGTTGGAGCACGTTCTCAACGGATGGATCGCCATTCTGAGCCAGTGCCAGGCCGATGACCGCTCGCTCCAAAGGCTTTTCTCGCACATCCAACTCTGCCTTGACCGGTGCTGGATCGCGGGAAGCAATATTTGCCAATGCCGCATTGTAGCAGTGAAGGGCTACCATCTTGCGCACATGGCCTGGTGAATCGCCCAACTCAAAGAGATCAAAATAGTTGGGTGTAATCATCGAGGCAGACGCCTGTTTTCCCTGACTGTCAATAATTGCTCGCCCCAACACATTATACGCTACGCTCAAAGACGCTGTGACCAACAAAGCTATCGGATCAAAGAACGAGATCGAGTACCCAATGCCGGGATTCCACCGTTTTTTCTCTGCCATAATGTTCCGGCACAACAATGGCACTGCCTCAGCACTTCCAATTTGGCCGAGCAACAACACAAATGGCAGGTTACGGCCGTTCTCATCCTCCTGATCGGGTGCCGACAAACTTTTGAGCTGTTGTATTGCCAAGTCTCGTTTGTTTAATCGTATCAAAGCCTGGACACAGGCAGCAGATATGATGCATAACGGACCGCCTCGATATTGGTTAGCCAACTTGACTAACTTGGACGGAACCTCTGAATCCCCGATATTTACCAATGCTTCCAACACTAACAGTTGTTCTATTCTAACCGTGAGTCCCCTGCCAAGCTTTGTAAACAGATCAAGAAGAGCTGGGGTAGCGGCTTGAGCCCCAAGCTGCCCCAGTTTTTCAATAGCTTGTAACGGCGGCTCTTGAGGATTGTTTCCAATTAATGAAATCAGTTGTTCTATTTCCTGTGGAGAAGCGGCAGGTGGTGAGACTTTTATGCCACAGTTGTGGCAATATCTGGCGCTCGTGGGATTGGCTGCATCACACGTTGAACAAGTTATGACACCTTTTGCCCAGTCCACGATTTGAACGATGGCAAGCCGGGCTGCATGTTGTTCATTGCTTCTCTTGAAACCTCGAATATTGGCGATTTCCAAGAGTAGGGGGATAGCAGCACGCGCTTGAAGCCGTCCCAACGTTCTGATTGCCTCAAGTCGTTTGTCTTCTGATGGGCTATTCTCCACAACATCGATCAGACGTTGCACTATTGCCGGAGAAGGTATAGTGATGCGTTCGCGACATTGCACGCAAGACCGGGCGCTTGGTGTGTTTTCTGTGCCGCAGGCCACGCAAAAGATAGCGCCTGGCGCGGCTGGGCGTGGTTGCTTTTTCTGCGCAACAGGGACAGGCGGCATCGGACGCGGTGCTGCCGGTTCTGCCTGTCGCGGGCGATCTTGTTGAGACGCAGCCGGAACCGGAGCTGCGGCCTGGATCGCTGCCTTTTGCACCAGACTTGGCGCGGCTTCCGGCATTGCTGGTGTGTTTTGAGGTACGGGTTTAGCTGATGGCTGTGCGGTTGGTTTGTCATCAAGTGCGCCTCCGCATTTGTGGCAGAAACGATACCCGCCGGAGGCTGTTGCGCCACATTGCGGGCACGAGGCAGCGTGCTCCTTGGGGTGTTTGGATAGCGTTTGTCCGCACGCCTTGCAGAATTGGGCCGATTGGCGATTCATCACGCCGCACTGCGGGCACGACATTGTTGGAGGCGATGAGACCGGTTCCTGCCCCGGTTTGGGCATGGCCAATGGCTGCCGTGACGGCGCGCTACTTTGTAGCTGTGCCAGCCCCTTTTGCGCGGCCGTATTGTCGGGGTTGATCGCCAGCACCCGCCGCAGGCACTGGATGCGTTTGGCATCCGTCTCCATCACCGCGCTCGTCCACAGCCACGCTTGTTCGTGGTTGGGGCTGGCTTGCAGGATTTGTTTCAAAAGCTGGCGCGCTTCAGCCTTGTGCCCGGCGCGCACTGCGGTCACGGCCTGTTTGAGCTGTGTTTGCGATTCCATATTACGCCGTCCTTTTCTTATTGGCCGACAAGTGGGATACCCGTTCGCTATTTTGCCTTAAGTGCGTCTACGATTTCTCCTTGGGCGACAAGCAGTTGGGCCATCCATTCGATCCCAACTGTAAACAGCGAGGCAACAGTGTACCCCAGGTAGGTCCCCAGCCCGCCTCCCAGGACCAGGCCGACCACTACGCCACCTTCATCGAGGAGGAGTGCGCCCACGGCTGCAAGCGGGCCGCCCAAGAGCACGGCATAGCTGATCATGATCGCGATGCGAATCGTATTGGCGATTTTGACCATTTGAGAGACAATCTTGTCTGTCCTTTGATGTTTATAGGCCAGTATGTGTACCCCCTTGCGTTGCCTGTTTTTACTCGCTCTTTGTGCGGTCCGTTCTTCCTGAACGGGCGCCGGTGGCGATGCCTGAGGCACACCCTCGTCTTTGATCTTTTGACCACACCCGCCACAAAAGCTGGCCTGAACCGGGTTGTTGGTACCACAATGTACGCATTGTGCCGTTTGTTCTGGAACGCGAATTTCTTCTGCCAATGCCGGCCCATCTGGACTTGCGAGATCTGGTTGGCTCGGTTCAGGTGTCGGTGCCCCGGTGTTGCCTCCAAGATCGACCAGTCCTTTTCGCGCAGTGGCGTTGTTTGGGTTAATCGCCAATACCTGTTCCAGGCACCTCACTCGCTCTTGTTTTGTCTCGACGACAGCGCTCATCCACAGCCACGCTTGTTCGTGGTCGGGATTATCCTGCAGAATCCGGTCCAAAATCTTTCGCGCCTCGGCTTTGCGCCCGGCGCGGACGGCGGTGATAGCGTGATGTAAAAAAGATGCTTCGCTCATATTCTTATCCTTCCGATTGATCTGCTAAGCCTCTGCCAGCGGCTGGCCGCACTTGATGCAGAATCGCATCCCGGCCGGCAGCGCCTGACCACAATGGGCGCAGACGTTGCCCTCTGGCTTGGGCTGCGGAGCGGGCGGCGTGGCAGGCAGCACGGCCTCAAATGTCTCTCCTTTGATTTGCGCCAGTTCAGCCTCTTGAGTCACAATCTGCGCTTCCAGGTGTTCGATCGCTTCGCTGATGGCCGTCAATTCCGCTTCGGCCAATCCCCGCTCGCGATGGAGACGCAGTGCCTCCTGACCCAAGTGCCCTACCTGGCTGTTGGCCTGTGAGCGCAACCCGCTAATTGCATTCTGTACCTTGAGCGTACGCTGCAGCTTGTCGGCTTCAAAACGCGCGCGCTGCGTGCTTTCCTGAAAAAATCGCTGGATGGTCATACCTGCCTCCTATGAAAAAATGTCCTGCCAATCAATCATCTATCCGGCCACAATGGGTACAGATATCCGATTCGACGTTCTGCTTGTTTTGATCCAGCCACAGTTCCAGGTCCGACTGGCGGAACCGCCAGCTTCGTCCTACCTTGATCGCCGGCAACCGCCCGTTCTGGGCCCAGGTATAGACTGTGGCCGTACTGACACCCAAAAACGCGGCAACTTTTTTGATGTTTAAAAGTGCTTGCAGGGGCATCGCATTCTCCTTTGTACTGAACCACTCAAAAGCAGTTCCCTGGCAAAAGGTCGTTTTGCTATGTTGGGTATTTCAAAAGGCATACCCACTCTTTCACGATTTCGGACGCGTATTCATAACCGCGCTGAAAAAAGACGAGAAAATCGTAGACAGGCAAAGCTTTGAGCAGTTAACTGCAAAAAACCTCTATTATTATACATCAAGCTGCAAGGCCACGGCGTAAAACTTGCGTAAATAGTGTATAAGTGTTGCGTAAATTTCATGTCATTCTATGCCGCTCAACTCGTATTCGTTTTCCACTCGCTCACGACGCGACAAAACAGGTCTGTCACCTTGACAGTCAATCTATTGTGTGGTACGATAAAAAATGTAGATATGTGCGTTCGTATCCAGACAATGCCCTCGCGTTATGATCGAACCCAGACCAAGGTGATTTGCGATGAGTAAAACGCTGTCTTTTAACCGTATGCCGCGCGTCTTGAAGGCGCTGCCGCAAGAAGAAATTCAACTGCCGCAGCCGCCGACGGTGAATCCACCGCCCAAGCTGAACTGGTTTTTGCTCGGTCTGCCTCTGGCGTTGACGCTGGTCACGGTGGGCGTCCGCGTGCTGCAGGCGTCCAGCCAGTCGAGCAATCCCTCATCCATGTGGATGTCTCTGAGCTTTACCTTGATGTCCATCGGATCGGCGATTACCTCCCTGGTCAACACGTTGAGCCAACGCAAGCTGTACAAGGAGAACAAAGAGGCTCAAGAGCAGGAATATGCTCAGGTTCTGGCAGCCAGGCAAAAACAACTCGAGGATGCCCGTTATCAACAGAGCTGGATCTTGCGTGAGGCCGATCCGGAATTGCAGCTCTTGCTGGAAAGGGCATTGGAACACGACCCGCACCTGTGGGAACGGCGCCCCCAAGATCCCGACTTTATGCATGTGCGCGTCGGCACCGGTAATGCGCCCTCTTCTGTGGTCATCAAAGCGCCACACCCGCCGATGCCCGACCCCAGGCTGGAGGAGGCGCACCGCCTCGAAGCGGAATACAGCATCGTTCCCGGCGTGCCGCTGACCGTCGATCTGTCAACCGGCCCGTTGGGGATCGCCGGCACGCTTCAAGATCGCCTCGAGATCGCCCGCGCCTTGATCTGCAACCTGGTGGCACACCATTCGCCGGACGAGATGTACCTGCTGGCCGTTTTTGATCCCACCCGGACCGAGCAGTGGCAGTGGCTCAAGTGGCTGCCGCACACCTACGTGCTCGATCCCGAGATCCACGTGCGTTACCTGGCCAACGACGACGTGTCAGCCAAGAATCTGCTCGACGATTTGCTGGAAATGCTGCACCAGCGGCAGAATCTGCTGGAAAACAAGCAGCCCGGCCAAGAAGACCACATGGGCTGGCCCCGGATCGTCCTGCTGATTGACGAGTACAGCCTGGTTCAGAATAACCCGGCGGTCAACCTGCTTTTGACCGAAGGGCCGAGACTGGGGGCAACGGCGATCTTTATGGTCGACGAGCGACGGCAGGTGCCGATGGGCTGCCATACCGTTGCCGAGATGCTGGGCACGAACGAGCTGGAATGCGCGACGGCCGGGGTAGGTGGGATCACGTTCCGCGCCT
>JAFGJF010000355.1 GCA_016929205.1 Anaerolineae bacterium | reverse complement strand
TGGTGGCAAGCCCGCACAGAGACCAGGGTAGATATTGCAGATGTTGCTGAAAACGCGATCCAAGTCCACATAAATGGTCCGGATGGTGTGACGGTATTGGCTCGGGGCGTGGAGGTGAATGCGCCTACCGTGCCTTGGGCAGATCACTACCATTTGGTCAAGGCGTCCAACTTGATCGTGACGGCCGCGACACGTCCTTTTATCGGCGTGTCGCCGGCTGCCAGTGAAGCGCTGCGCAGTTTTGTTGAACAACAGGGTTACATTGTCGAGATGTCGGAGCAGCGGGCTCGGTATGCCTGTTACCTGGAACAAGCCGAGTTCACCGAGCGAGATCAGCGCTCGCTGCTGGCGCGGATTGAAGAGACAGATGCGCCCCTGGTGCGATTAGGTCGCTGGCCGAATGGCGCTCGCAGCGCGCTGTCGATCACGGGTGACATTGATGCACTGACGCTGTGGGATTACGGCCTTCGCCTGTTCGAAAAATGAGGATAGGATGAGTATCACCATCGTACGGTCTTTGCCCGAAAAAGAGTGGCGCCGTTTTGTGGGCGAACACCCGCAAGGCAATATCTTTCATACGCCAGACATGTTCGCGGTTTTTGCGCAAGCGAAAGGGTATGAGCCAAACCTGTGGGCGGCAGTGGATAGTCATGGTCGTGCGTTGGCATTGTTTACGCCCATCAGGGTGACGTTGATGGACAACCAGGTGCTGAGCCGTTTCACGGCGCGTTCTATTGCCTATGGCAGTGTGCTTTGTGTATCCGGTCCGGAAGGGCAAGAGGCGCTTGAGGTCTTGCTGCGCGCCTACAAGCGAGATACGAAAAAACGCGTGCTGTTTACCGAGTTGCGCAATCTTGCAGATATCAGCGGGGTGCATTCCCTATTAAGCGCGAACGGATTCGCTTATGAAGATCATCTCAACTATTTGATCGATCTTGACCGGCCTGCAGATCAGGTTTTGCAGGGACTTGGCAAGAGAACGCGAAAGCAAATTCGCCGCGGGCTGCGCGATGGGATCGTGAAAATATCCGAGGTAACAGAGCGGAGCGAGCTTGACCGGTGGTATGAGACGCTCAAAGCGACCTACAAATTTGCCCAGGTGCCGCTGGCCGATTATTCATTGTTTGAAGCGGCCTACGATCATTTGCACCCCAAAGGGATGGCCAAGTTTTTACAGGCGCAAATCGACGACAAGTTGGTGGCTTGTTCGATTGAACTTCCGTTCAAGAACACCGTTTACGGGTGGTACGGCGGGTGCTACCGCGAGTACAGCCAACACGTTCCCAACGAATTACTGATCTGGCACATCTTGGAATGGGGCGCAAATAACGGGTATGCCGTTTACGACTTTGGCGGTGCAGGCAAGCCGGATGAGGAATATGGGGTGCGCGATTTCAAGGCCAAATTTGGCGGCGAGTTGGTCTGCTATGGGCGTCATATCTATGTCCACATGCCGTTCTTTTTAAAGTTGGGCCAGTTGGGGTACGCAATGTACCGCAAGTTTTTGTAGCAAAGGACCAGAAAACGCGATGTCAAAATGGTTCGAGTCTGGTCGCAATCTGTGGATTAACGCACAACTACACGCACCTCCGTCTGTGCAGCGGTCGATTATGCCACGTTTGCACGAAGCAAAAGAGATGGCCAGGTTGTTGGTGCGCCCGGGCTTTGACGTTTACCGGCTGCAAGGGCACAGTCAGGGCGGCCCACTAACCGTTGTTTATGCTGGTCTGGAGTATTCCAGACCGTTTCTGCAAAGCATTCTCTTTGCGGATGCACCGGTCGAAACGCGAATAGGAGCCATTCCTTTTTGGCGGGTGAACGATTTGCTGGCGGATGCCCTGGCCGATATGGTGATCGTCGAAGCGAGCAAACACGTGGTAGCCAGATTGCCCAACAAGAACGCGATGATCTTGCCCCAGCTTGTCGAGCATATCGTTAATGCTCAAGGGGATTGGGAGAATGTGCGAAGTGGTTTTCGTAAATCCGTTCGCAAAAACGAGCTGCGTTGGATGCGGAAATACGGATATGAATATGGGGTGAGCCACGACGCGCAAGCGTTCGAGGCCTTTTACGACCAGATGTATTTGCCGACGATGGACGACCGGCACGGTGATTTGTCTTCGCCGATGTCTTTTAGCGAGCTATATCAATACTTTCGATATGGCATGCTGTTCAAGATCACGCGAGATAGTGATTGGGTGTCCGGCGTTGTATGCTACCCGCAGCAAGACATGCTCGTCGCCAAGGCGCTTGGGGTTCGGAACGCCGATTCACAATTGATACACGAGGGGGCTACGGCGGCAATCTATTATGCTGCAATCCATTGGGCCAATCAAAATGGATATCGCGCGGTCAATTTCCTGGGAAGTGGGGCACACCTGAGCCGGGGCTTGTTTCAACACAAGCGCAAGTGGGGGTCAACGATTCTTGTCTCTCCGACTTTGTACCGGCAAATCTGGATTGGTGTGCAGCATCTCACCCCTGCGGTGTCGCAGTTTTTAAAAGAGAATCCTTTTGTCATTGTGAGCCAAGATGGTGCGTTACACGGTCAAATTATCGTCGACGATCTGGATGATGTGCCCGATGCAACGGTCAAAGAATGGGTCAAGAATTATGCGACGCCAGGGATGAGCAGTCTTTTTGCTCGATCGATCCGCAGCTTGAGTAAGGACGTGGCAACAGATCAAGACAGACGGTTGGACATTCCACTCTTGTTTGACGCTTGAAAGGAAGGCAGGATTGTATTGTATTGATTGTGATCGAGTCTGTGTGGTCCACCCCGTTCGGCGCCGGGTTGGAAACGAGGTGATTGGAGTCTGATGCCACACGTATCTAGCTGGATCCAGAGTCTGTGGATCGATGCTCAAGTAAACGCACCGCCTGCCTTACAGCGCCGGGTCATTCCCCGTCTACACGAGGCAAAAGAGATTCTTCGGCTTGTCGCCAAGCCGTATCTGGTCGTTCGCTGCCTGCAGGGTCAGGGGCAAGGTGGGGCGCTTACGGCCGCCTGTGCCGGTTCCGACTATACCATGTCATTTCTCCAGAGTCTGTTGTTTGTCCAGCCTCCGGTAGAGCAGTCTGTAGAGCGCATCCCGTTGTGGCGTTGTCACGAGAGGGTGGAAGCGTTATCGAGTGACATCATTGTTATTGAAGCTGCCAGGCACCTGATCCACAGATTGCCGCGAGAAAGAGCCATTGTTTTGCCCCAGTACGTGCACCACATTCTGGACGTTCGGGGAGAGTGGGAGGATGTACAGCGCCGTTTGCCCAAGAACGCCCGGCGCGAGTTCAAGGTCTTGCGAAAGCATGATTACCAATATGAAACAAGTTATGAGGACCAGGATTTTGAGGCGTTCTACCACGACATGTACCTGCCGACCATGGAGAATCAGCATGGAGATCTCTCCTCGCCCATGTCTGCCGGCGAGGCTTACCAGTACTTTAAACATGGCCTGTTATTTTTTGTCAGGCGAGACGGGCAACGTGTGTGTGCGAGTGTGTTTCATTTCCAGCAGGACGTGATCCGATTTATGATCATGGGCGTGCTCGGCGGCGATCGCCAGATCATCAAAGAGGGTGCAGTCAGTGCGCTGAACTGCTTGCGCCTCCAGTGGGCCAACGAAAAAGGATACCGGGAGGTCAACTTTCTGGGCAGCGATCCCTATCTTGAGAATGGATTGTTTCAATACAAGCGGAAATGGGGAACGACCGTCAGCGTTCCACCGATCTTGCACCGGCAGATCTGGATCAAGGTACAGCGCCTCACTCCGGCAGTGTCCCGGTTTTTGACCGACAATCCCTGTATTGTGATCGATCGGGACGCAAGCCTGCGCGGACTCGTCGTCGTTCAAGATGCGCAGACCGTGTCCGATGAGGTCAAAACCAGGTGGAGCAAACGTTATGCAACGCCAGGATTGAGCGATCTCGTCGTTCGCCCACTGCACTGGTTTACACAAGCGCCGGCGAACGCAGACGTCCTCGATGTGATCATCCCTGCCCCGCTGGATTTGGACCCGGAGGGAGAGTAGGGATTTTAGGTCAGGTGGGTTGGCGGTTGTACCGCAATGCTGGATGGAATAGTGAGGTCAAAGGTGAACAATCAAAAGTCTTTTTCCGTGCTCATTCCCGATGGGGAGAGCGAATTCGCACTGTTTGTGGCGCATTGTTTTGCGCCCTTTTCCAATGCAAAATTGCACGTCCTTTCTCGCGAACAGTGGTCTCCCATTCGTTTTTCGCGTTTTTGCGCGAGTTACACGTTGATGCGGGCCGGGAGCGACGACGCGTCACGCCTCGAGGCTGTGGCAGATGTGGTCAAAGAAAAGGGGATCGACGTTATTTTGCCAACCGAGACCAAATGGATCTCTTTTGCCGTCGCCAACCACGACGCGCTCTCGGCATTCGCGCCGGTCGTGTCCCTGCCAGATCCCGAATCGTTCGAGATCGCCAACAACAAGTGGCTGCTCGCGCAGTTCCTGCAGCAGCATCAGATCCCATGCCCGCCGACCGTATTGGTCACCTATGACGACATATTTGAGAAAAAACTCCAGGACCTGGAATTTCCTGTACTGCTCAAGCCGGTCTCTGCCTGGGGGGGCGAGGGGATCGAGCGCTTTGAGCGCCTGGACGATATAAAACGCTACCTGGATCAACGGGATCAGGATCGGACCAGGGAAAAGTTTATCGTGCAGACTTTGCTTCCCGGATTCGTTGTTGGGGTGAACATTTTATCTCGCGAGGGACAGATGTTGGCCACGACGATGCAGAGGGGGCTCATTCCCAACACACAAAAGTACGCGGCGGCCGGGGCAATCCGTTTTATTCGAGAAGCGCGGTTTGCCGAGATCGCACAAAAGCTGGTCTCTGCTTTTAGCTGGAGTGGATTCGCCAACGTCGACACGCTTTATGACAGCCGGGATGAGCAGCTCAAGATCCTCGAGATCAACGCTCGCTTTTGGGGCAGCTTGCGCGGCTCGCTGGTCGCAGGGGTGAGTTTCCCCTACCTGGCCTGCCTGGCCGCCCTGGATATTCCCTTTCCGATACCCGAGTACGAATTGGCCCGCTATTTTCATCCCACGACTGTCGTGCGAGAGCGGCTGGCGCGGCTCTTGGGCAAAAACCGCGAGTCTCCTCCCGCTTTTCGAGAGTCAGGACTCAAGTTTTTTTGGGCCGATCCGCTGGCAGAGGGAACGCGCGCGTTCCGGCAGTTGGTTCTC